>NZ_JBEXLP010000007.1:0-189459 GCF_040610035.1 Streptomyces sp. NPDC004542 | reverse complement strand
GGGCCCTGCCGACGCGCGTCGGCAGGGCCCCCACCGTTGTGTCGCCGTCCGCCGGAAGACCGCGGCCGGGCCGCTCAGGGGGTGGGGGCGGAGCGGAGCGGGCGGCTCACCGGTCGGAGTAGCTGAGATCGCCCACGGTCCACGCGCTGACGTCCTTGATCGCGACCCGGTACATGCCGCCCGTCTCCGGGATGCCGAGGGTCCCCTGGAGGATCCGGGCGAGATGGAAGTGCAGATGCGTGGGCGCCTCGCCGTCACCGGGCCGGTTGCCGCGCGGGCCGCCGGTGAAGACGTCCGAGAACGGGCCGAGACGGTCCGAGTCCCTCAGGACCTCCGCCACCCGCTCCCGCCACACGGCTTCGGGAGCCAGCCTGCCGGTGATGACGGCGCCGCCGACGACCACGGTCAGCGACATCTGATTGCTTCGCTCGGTCTCCACCGCGGCGGAGATGGCGACGAGCAGCTCATCAGGGTTCGACATGACAGCAGAGCTTATGCGGTCCACCCGTCCGGGGCGCCCGCGGGGCCGAAGCGGGCGCGCGCACGGCGGGAGGCGGCTTCCGGCCACGGGTGCGGGCCGGTCGCGGCAGGGTTGTTTCTCCGCTGGACGAGTGAAACCTGCCCTTGCCGGAGTAGATTTTCGTCCCTGATGTGGGTACGCTTCTTCTCGTAGACACGGTCGAACGAGACCCGCCAGACACGAACTGGCGGGTAGCTGGATACGAAGTACGCAGGTCAGGGTGGCTCGCACAGCGAGGAGTCGCCCACAGCAGTACCGGTTCAGTGGTTGATTCCGAGAGGAACGGAGGAGCAGACGCCATCAGGATCGCCCGGTCCGAGGAGCACTCGGTCCGGGTACCGCAAGACCCCGGAATGGATGGTGGTCCCCGGTCAAGCAGCTGCGATCCCCCGCTCCGCCCTGCCGGGCCGGGTAGCGGAAAACAGAAGGTCGGCACAGCAGTAGGGCCGACAGATGGTGTTCAATTTCCTTCGGGGCCCTGGTGCCGTACGGCACCAGGGCCCCTCGACGCGTTGCACAGCGAGGTGACATGACATCGGACAACCCTCTGAACGATCGTCTGGACGACGACGACTACCCCGCGTACACGATGGGCCGGGCAGCCGAGATGCTCGGCACCACCCCGGCCTTCCTCCGTGCCATCGGCGAGGCTCGTCTGATCACTCCGCTCCGCTCGGAGGGAGGACACCGCCGGTACTCCCGCTACCAGCTGCGGATCGCGGCGCGCGCCCGCGAGCTCGTCGACCAGGGCACCCCGATCGAGGCCGCGTGCCGCATCGTCATCCTCGAGGACCAGCTCGAGGAAGCGCAGCGGATCAACGCCGAGTACCGCCGCGCCGCCAGCGAATCGGCGGGGAGCGTCACCGGCTCCGGCTGAACCCACGGCCGCCGCGCCGGGCTGTGCCTGGCCGGCCACCCCTCCCCGCGGGCGCGGGCCGCGGCCGAAGCCGGTGACGCCCCCCCCCCCGGCCCGAGCCCGGACCGCACGTCGTCGCACCGCGCCGATCCAGCGCCGTTCACCCGTGCACCGCGGGAGATGCCGTACGGCGCCCGGCGCGGCCGCACCAGAAATCTGTCACGGCGAGGCCACATCTCCGCGCCCGCCGGCGTTAGGGTTGGGGCACGAGGCAGTCCCCGGAACGAAGGTGCCATGCCCGCCGACAACGCCCCTGTCACCGGCAACCTGGACGACGACGACTACCCCGCCTACACCATGGGACGGGCCGCGGATGTTCTCGGCACCACCCCCGCCTTCCTCCGGGCCGTCGGCGAGAACGGGCTGATCACACCCCTGCGTTCGGAAGGCGGCCACCGCCGTTACTCCCGCCGCCAGTTGCGCGTCGCCGCCCGCGCCCGCGAACTGGTCGACCAGGGCACCCCCGTCGAGGCCGCGTGCCGCATCGTCTCCCTCGAGGACCAGCTCGACGACACGCTCCGCCTGAACCGGGAAATGAGCCGAACCCTGGAGGGACCCGAGGGACCCGGGGGGCCCGCCGGGCGCGGCGAGCGCGACGAGCACCGCGCGAATACCTAGTTCCGCCAGTACAGAAATACGGATTCCGGCGGGATGAGAACCGACGAGCACCCCCGTTCCCCGTGGCCGTTTGGAGCCGGGCTGTGTTAGCGTGATAGCAGTTGCAGTTTTGGTTACCAGAGAATTTTTCTTTGCAGAGCTTTCCGGATCTTTCCGGAGGGGTGATCATCGCGGCGACTCGGCTTCGTAAAGTGCGAAGTCCGGCACTGCCCCCCAAGGGAGATTCAATATGGCATCTGGCACCGTGAAGTGGTTCAACGCGGAAAAGGGCTTCGGCTTCATCGAGCAGGACGGCGGCGGCGCTGACGTGTTCGCCCACTACTCGAACATCGCCACCTCCGGCTTCCGCGAGCTTCAGGAAGGCCAGAAGGTTACCTTCGATGTCACGCAGGGCCAGAAGGGCCCGCAGGCCGAGAACATCGTTCCCGCCTGACGCTGACGCGAACCGTCGCGGACCAGTGGTCCGCGCATGATGTGGCTGGGGCCCGCGCTCTTGGGGTGCGGGTCCCAGCCCATTGTTTTACCGCTTCCCGGATTCCCCGGACGTCTGCCGCCTCGGCTTCATCAGCACGAGTCGCGGCACTCCGTTTTTTCTTCGGCTCATTCTTGCGAATCCTCGTGCGGTCGTCACCGTCGGACGGATTTCCTCGATACGCCGCATCGAGGAAGGTTCCGTCATGAACCGCACCCGTCGCACCGACGGCACCACTGGTGGCTTCCGCTCGGACAGGAGGTCCGCCCGTTCGGCGGGCTTCACCCGTTCGGCGGGCTCCGCTCCCGGCAGCCGCTTCCGTACGCAGAGGACGGCCGGCCAGGGCCCCCGTCCGGACGCCGGACGGCGGAGCGGCCAGGGCTCGGGCGCCACCCCGCGCCGGCAGGAGTTCGCCCTGCCGGTCACCCTCACCGAGCCGCTGCCGGCGGTCGAGACGTTCGCCGAACTGGACATGCCCGCCCGGCTGCTGGCCGCGCTCGGCACCGAGGGTGTGACCGTGCCCTTCCCGATCCAGGCGGCCACACTGCCGAACGCGCTGGCCGGCCGGGACGTCCTCGGCCGGGGCCGCACCGGCTCGGGCAAGACGCTCGCCTTCGGCCTGCCGGTGCTGGCCCGGCTGGACGGACAGCGGGCCGAGCCGCGGCAGCCGCTCGCCCTCGTCCTCGTCCCCACCCGGGAACTGGCCCAGCAGGTCACCGACGCGCTCACCCCTTATGCCCGCGCCCTGCGGCTGCGGCTCGCCACCGTGGTGGGCGGCATGTCGATCGGCCGGCAGGCCGGCGCACTGCGCGGCGGCGCCGAGATCGTCGTCGCGACACCCGGCCGCCTCAAGGACCTCATCGAGCGGGGAGACTGCCGGCTGGACCGGATCGCCGTCACCGTCCTGGACGAGGCCGACCAGATGGCCGACATGGGCTTCATGCCGCAGGTGACCGCGCTGCTCGACCAGGTCCCCGCCCATGGGCAGCGGTTGCTGTTCTCGGCCACCCTGGACCGCAACATCGACCTCCTGGTACGCCGCTACCTGCACGACCCCGTGGTGCACTCGGTCGACCCGTCCGCGGGAGCCGTCACCACCATGGAGCACCATCTGCTGCACGTGCACGACGCCGACAAGGACGCCGCCGCGACCGAGATCGCCGCCCGCGACGGACGCGTGATCATGTTCCTGGACACCAAGCACGCGGCGGACCGGCTGGCCAGGCACCTGCTGTCCGTCGGGGTGCGGGCCTCGGCCCTGCACGGCGGCAAGTCCCAGTCGCAGCGCAACCGGACGCTCGCCCAGTTCAAGGACGGCCACGTCACGGTCCTGGTGGCCACCAACGTCGCCGCCCGCGGCATCCACGTCGCGGGCCTCGACCTCGTCGTGAACGTCGACCCGCCCGGCGACCACAAGGACTACCTGCACCGCGGCGGCCGTACCGCACGCGCCGGCGAGTCCGGCACCGTCGTCACCCTCGTACTGCCCCACCAGCGGCGCGCGATGGACCGCCTCATGGCCGACGCCGGCATCGCCGCGCGCGCCGTCCGGATCCGCCCGGGCGAGGCCGAGCTGCGGCGCATCACCGGCGCCCGGACCCCCTCCGGCGTGCCCGTCGTCCTCGCCGCACCGGCCGACGCGCGAGGCGAGGGAAGGGGATCCGGCAAGGGATCCGCCGACCGGCATCGCAGGGGCCGTGCCGCCACCCGAACCCGTCGGCCCGCGCCGAGGAACAACCCGTAGCCCGCGCCCGGGGGACGCGCTCCCCGCGGCCGGGACCGGCCTCGCCCGTCCCGGCCGCCCCGACGAAGAGGAGAAGCCCTTGACGCCGTTCCCGACCCGAACACAGCACTCCGACAGCGCCGACGGCACCGGTCTGACCGCCCGTGACGCCATGTACGCCCCCGGACCGCAGGTCGACGACCACATGGCGGTCGACGTGGCCCTGTCCGTGCTCATCGGTGCGCGCGTGCCGCACCTGCTCCTGCGGGACGAGGACGGACGGTGCGCCGGACTGGTCACGCGGGCCCAGCTCGCCGCGCACCGCGGCGGCTCGTGGTACAGCGACCGGACGCGGCTGCGGGACATCCCGCTCGACCGCGGACCGTTCACCTCGTCCATGGCCGCACTCGGCGAGGCGGAAGCCGCCATGCGGGTCAGGACCCTGGACGTGTCCCCCGTGATCGACGAGCACGGCTACGCCCTGGGCGTCCTCGCGCTCACACCCTGACCGCCGTCCGCGCCGGGAGCCGCGTCCCACGACGCCGTGCCGCCCGCCGGGGCAGGTGAGGTTTTCCTCGCCGTCCGGACCAATCCGCCGCCGCGGGGGAACCGGATTACGTCCGGAGATGTCCCAGCAGCGGAGGCCCCTGTGAAAGAAGCCGTGTACATCGGCACGAACCCCTCGTCGGAACCGGACCTGCAGGAGCTGATGGGGCGCGTGGCCCTCGGCGACGAGGAGGCGTTCGCCTCCGTCTACGACGCCGTGGCCGGCTCCGTCCTGGGTGTCGCGCGTGCCGTCCTGCGCGATCAGGCGCAGTCGGAGGAGGTGGCGCAGGAGGTCCTGGTGGAGGTGTGGCGGACCGCTCCCCGCTACCGGTCCGACCGGGGGACGGTCGTCAACTGGATCCTCACGCTCGCGCACCGCCGCGCGGTGGACCGGGTCCGCTCGGTGGAGGCCGCCGCCGCCCGGGACCACAAGGCCGCGCTGCTGGACCGGACGCCCGAGTTCGACGAGGTGACCGAGCAGGTCGAGGCCAGGCTGGAACGGGAACAGGTACGACGGTGCCTGCGCACGCTGACCGAGATCCAGCGGCAGGCCGTCACGCTCGCCTACTACCGGGGGCTGACCCAGCGCCAGGTGGCGGAGGCGCTCACTCTTCCGCTGGGGACGGCCAAGACCCGGCTGCGGGACGGACTGATCCGCATGCGCGACTGCCTGGGGGTGACGGCATGACCACGACCGCTGATCTGCACCGGATGACGGGCGCCTACGCCCTGCACGCCCTGTCCGGCGAGGAACTCCGCACGTTCGAGCGGCACCTGGCGGGCTGCGAGCCGTGCGCGCAGGAGGCCGCCGAGCTGTCGGCCACCGCGGCCCGGCTGGGGCTGGCCGCCTCCGTGACGCCTCCGCCGGCCATGCGCGAGCAGGTGCTGCACCGCGTCTCCTCGGTCCGGCAGGAGTCGCCGGGCGCGTTGACGGCGATCCGCGCGGGGCGGGCCGGGGTGCGGGCCCGTCTGCTGTCCCGGTGGGCGCTGGCCGCCTGCCTCGCGGCGGCCGCCGCACTCGGCGGTACGACGGTGTGGCAGCACCAGCGGGCCGAGGACGCCCTGCGCCAGGCGCACCGCGCGCAGCAGGCGACGGACGGGATCGCCGCCGTGCTGGCCGCGCCGGACGCCAGGACGCGGACCGCCACGCTGGGCGACGGCGCCACCGGCACGGTGGTCGTCTCCCGGGGCCGGGACAAGGCCGTGTTCGTCGCCTCCGGGATGGCCCGTCCCGCCGACGGCAAGGTCTACCAGCTGTGGTTCGACGACGACGGCACCATGCGGTCGGCCGGCCTCATGGATCCCGGCCGCACCGACCAGACCGTTCTGCTGCGCGGCGGTGTCGACGGGGCCTCCGGCATGGGGGTCACCGTGGAGCCGGCGGGCGGCTCCGAGGAGCCGACCTCCGCGCCGGTCGCCCTGCTGCGGTTCCCCGCGTGACCTGAGCGAACCGGGTGCCGCTCCCGTCCCCCGGCCGGTACGGTTCTCCGCCCCGGCCGGGGGACGGGCCGGACAGCACCGGCCCGCGGCCTGCCCCGGAAGCGCTCGGGCGCCACGTACGCCGTGGCGGCCGCGACCGTACGACACCCCGACACGCACCGCACCACGCCGACCGGTCCGCCGGCCCGGGTGTGGCGCCCGGCGGGACCGTCGCCGGCGTGGGCAGCCGCGTACCGGTGGTGCCGGCTCGTTCCGGCAGGGCCGGTGCCGGGCGTGCGGGAGGGCCGGGGATTCCGGGGCCCGTCCGGGGGGCGTCGTGTGCCGCGGGCCGCACCGTCCAGCCGGTGGCGGGGCGGGCCGGTCAGACCAGGCCCGTGATCGTCACGGTCACCCGGGCCGTGGGGCCGCCGGGGGACAGGGCGGCGAGGTGCCTGGTGACGGCCGTGCGGACGGCACGGGCCACGTCCACCGCCCTGGCCCGGCACAGGGTCACCACCTGGACGTCGACGTGCCAGTCACCGGCGCCGTCCGGTCCGGGCGTGATGCGCACTCCGGCGGTCGAAGCCCGGCCGGTGCCGGGATCGGGCCGGGACAGCGCGGAGCGGAGCCGGGCGGCCAGCCCCGGCTTGAGGAAGGCGACGCCCGGTACGCCCTCCACGACCCGGGCGACGTCCTCGACGAGCGAGGTGTGCGGGGGGTGCACGGTCATGCGGTACGCCCTTCCTGATCGTCGACCGGGGCGTCGACGAGGTCGGTGACACGGATGTCCACGGCGGCCACGGTCATGCCCAGCTGCCGGCCGGCGGCCTCCCGCACCCGGTGCCGCACCCGGTCCGCCAGGTCCGGCAGACCGGCGGCGGCCGGGGCGTGGATGTCGAGGCGGACGTCGACGGTGGCGCCGTCCGTGCCGTCGGTGATCGCGATCCGGCAGGAGCCCGCGCGTACGCCGTCGACCGTCTCGGCCGCCGCGCGCAGGGCACGGGCGGCGACCGTCTCCGTGATCCACAGGTCCTCGCCGGGATCGCCCAGGGGCAACGGGCGGCCGGGCCGCAGTTCGAGGCGGACCAGGTCCATGACCCGCCGGGTCAGCGGCTCGGCGTCGTACGCGGACGCGTCCGGCGTCTGTTCGCGCAGGCCGCGCACCGCGGTCTCCAGCCGGTCGAGGTCCCGCACGGCCTCCCGGCAGTGCGGGCAGACGGCCGGATGGGGGTCGTCCGACTGCCGCTCCCAGTCGTCCCAGACCTGGGAGAGCAGCCGCCCGCACGGCAGCCGTTCGTCGTCGTCACCGCGGGTACGGGCGTCGTCGGGCGGATCGGTGTAGGCGGTCATCGCCAGGCCCCCAGTGCTTGTGTCAGACAGCGGCGTGCGCGGAAGACGCGGGCCCGGACGGCCTGCTGACTGATGCCGACCGCGTCCGCGATGAACTCGTAGGAGCGGCCGTCCAATTCTCGCAGCACCCAGCAGGCGCGCTGCTCGGCCGAGAGCAGGTCGAGGGCCTCCCGCAGCTCACGGACCGCGTCGCGGGCCTCGGTGAGGCGCTCGGGGGAGGTGGTGTGCTCGGCCGCCGGCACCTCCCCGGCCGCCTCCAGGGGCGCCACCGGCCTGCGCGACCGGAGCACGTTCAGGCAGCGGTTGGTGACGATGCGGTACATCCAGGTGCCGAAGGACGCCTGGCCCTGGAACTCCGGCAGCCGGCGCCAGGCGCTGAGGAAGGCGTCCTGCACCGCGTCCTCCGCCTCGGCCGGGGTGGTCAGCAGACGCGTGGCCAGCCGGATCAGCGCCGGTGCGTGACGTCGCACGAGCACCGCGAAGGCGTCCTCGTCGCCCTCGGCGGCCCGGACCGCCAGCAGGGCGTCGTCGGTGCCGCCCCCGGCGCCGGGTGGTGCGGTCGGTCTGCTGGCGCCCGCCACTGGGCGGCTCCTCTCGTCCGGTCTCTCCACGTTGGACACCTGTGCGCCGTACTTGTCACGCACGACTTCGGCGGCGGAGGCACACCCGGATGCGAACGCGACCGGCCTCCTTTCCTTTTTTCTTATCCGTAGCGGAATACCGCGCGGATGGGTGCGGAAAAAAGATTCACCCGATCGGGCGGCCGACCAATCCGGCGCACAGGCGGAACCGGATTCCCCACGTGACCGACGACGAGAAGGAACCGCGCAGGACCACCGGACCGCTCCGCACGGCGGCGGGAGCGCTCGCCGGCGCCGTGGCGGGCTTCGCCGCGCTCGCCCTGGCCGAACTGGTGTCGGCGGCGGTCCGTCCGCAGGCGGGGCCCGTCGTCGCGGTGGGAAGCGCGGCGATCGACCGCACACCGGCTCCCGTGAAGGACTGGGCCGTCCGGAATTTCGGCACCGACGACAAACTGGTGCTGGAAATCGGAATTCTCGCGGTGCTGACGCTTTTCGCATGCGCCCTGGGAATCGTCGCGCTGCGCTTCCGGCGGGCCGGCGCGGCAGGGGTCGTCCTGTTCGGAATCGTCGGCGCGCTGGCGGCGACCACCAGGCCCGACTCGCGCGGCCTCTCCGACGCCCTGCCGTCCCTCGTGGGCGCGGGCGCCGGCGCGGTCCTCCTCCACCTCCTGGCGGGCAGGCTCGCGTGGCGGCAGCCGGCCGCAGGTGCGACCGGCCCGGATGCGAGTCCGGCCGGGGACTGGGACCGGCGCGGTTTCGTGGTCGCCGCCACGGCGGCCGCCGCCGCCTCCGCCGGGGTCGGCGCCCTGGGCCGGGTCCTGAACGGTTCGAGCGGCCGCGACGCGGTCGCCTCCCGCGACGGGCTGGTGCTGCCGGCCCCCGGCTCTCCCGCACGCGCCGTCCCCCGGGGAGCCGGCCTGCGGATTCCCGGGATCAGCCCCTTCGTCACCCCGAACGGCTCCTTCTACCGGGTCGACACCGCACTGGTGGTGCCCAAGGTGGACGCCACGGCCTGGCGGCTGCGCATCCACGGCGAAGGCGTCCCGCGGCCGGTCGTGCTCTCCTTCGACGACCTGCTCCGCCGTGAACTGGTCGAACGCGACATCACCCTCACCTGCGTCTCCAACGAGGTCGGCGGCCCGTACGTGGGCACCGCGCGCTGGATCGGCGCACGGCTGGCCGACCTGCTGGCCGAGTGCGGGGTGAAGCCGCCCTCGAAGGGCGGCCCGGCCGACCAGCTGGTGGCCCGCTCGGTGGACGGCATGACCCTCGGCAGCCCGGTCGAGGACGTCATGGACGGCCGCGACGCGCTGCTCGCCGTCGGCATGAACGGCGAACCGCTGCCCTTCGACCACGGCTTCCCCGTACGCATGGTCGTCCCGGGCCTGTACGGATACGTCTCCGCCTGCAAGTGGATCGAGGACATCGAGCTGACCGCCTTCGACGCCTACGACCCCTACTGGGTCAGACGCGGCTGGGCCCGCCGGGCACCGGTCAAGACCCAGTCCCGCATCGACACCCCCAAGCCCTTCGCGCGGCCCCGGGCCGGCACGGTGATGGTCGCCGGGGTCGCCTGGGCACAGCACCGCGGCATCGACCGGGTCGAGGTCCGTGTCGACGACGGCCCCTGGCGGCAGGCCCGCCTCGCCGCCGAGGACAGCCGCGACACCTGGCGCCAGTGGTCCTTCCCGTGGCAGGCCACGAAGGGCGGCCACACCCTCACCGTGCGCGCCACCGACCGCACCGGCCGGGTGCAGACCGAGCGCCGCACCCGGACCGTCCCCGACGGCGCCAGTGGATGGCACTCCGTCGTGGTCACCGTCGAGTGACCTGCCAGGTCACCTCCCGAGCCATCTCCCTTCCATTCCCTTCCATGTCAGGCAGCCCAGGCTGCCCTCACCCTCAGGAGAAATCCCATGAACACCCGTGTCCGCCGTACCGCCGTCGTCCTGGCCGCCGCGGCCGTCCTGCCGCTCGCGCTCAGCGCCTGCTCCGACAGCGGCAGCGACTCCGACACGTCCGGTTCCTCCTCGAAGGCGTCGGCGTCGGCGTCGGCGTCGGCGACCGCCCAGGACGACGGCATGGCCGGCTCCGGCAGCTCCGCGTCCACCATGGACGAGCCCTTCGGAGCCGCCTGCTCGGCGGTGCCGAAGACCGGTGCCGGCTCCTTCGACGGCATGGCCCAGGACCCGGTGGCGACCGCCGCCTCCAACAACCCGGCCCTGTCCACCCTGGTCTCCGCGGTGAAGAAGGCCGGCCTGGTCGACACCCTCAACAACGCGCAGGACATCACCGTGTTCGCGCCGACCAACGACGCCTTCAAGAAGATCCCCAAGGCCACCCTGGACAAGGTCCTGAACGACAAGGCCCAGCTGACGAAGATCCTCACCTACCACGTCGTCGGCCAGAAGCTCGCGCCGAAGGACCTGGAGAACGGCTCCTTCGACACCCTGGCGAAGGCCAAGCTCACCACCTCCGGCTCCGGCGAGTCCTACACCGTCAACGACTCCGCCAAGGTGGTCTGCGGCAACGTCAAGACCGCCAACGCCAACGTCTACATCATCGACACGGTGCTGATGCCGTCCTCCTGACGCGGGCCCTGACGGGGGCCGGGGCCGCACGGTCCCGGCCCCCGTCGGCGTGCGCCGATCGGCGTGCGGCGTTCGCCGATCTGCGTGCGGCGTGCGGCGTTCCGGCGGACTTTTTACGGGAATCCGCGTCACAGCCGCGGCCGGAGCGGGTCCGAACGTATGCAGACAACCGGCAACGGGACCCGACAGGAAGGACACCATCATGACCACGCAGACCACCACGGTCGCCGCCAAGGACACCCGCGCCGTCCGGGCCGGCGGGAGGACCGAGGGGACCACGGCCGTCGCCGGCGGCGCCTCCGGCGCGGACCAGCCGGCCGCGAACCGCGGCCGGACGTCGATCGCCGACCTCGTCGTGGTGAAGGTGGCGGGGATCGCGGCCCGGGAGATCCCGGGCGTGTACGACATGGGCGGCGGCCTGTCCCGCACCATCGGCGCCGTCCGCGACCGGGTGCCCGGCGGCCGGCCCAACGTGGGGCGCGGCGTGAAGGTCGAGGTGGGCGAGCGGCAGACGGCCGTGGACCTGGACCTGGTCGTCGAGTACGGCGTGCCCATCACCGAGGTCTCCCGCGACGTGCGCGAGAACGTGATCGCGGCGGTGGAGCGGATCACCGGCCTGGAGGTCGTCGAGGTGAACATCACCGTCCACGACGTCCGGCTGCCCGACGAGGACGAGCCGTCCGCCGGTGCCGAGGCCCGCGTGGAGTAGCGGTTCCCGGACACGGGCAGGCGGCAGCGGATCCGGGTGGTTCCAGGTGGTTCCAGGTGGGAGGTGGACGGGCGTGAGCGCACCGTTCGTAGGGATGATCGCGGGGATGGCCCTGGCGTTCGCCGGGTACTTCGGCGGGTTCGGCGCGTTCTTGCTGGTGGCCGCGCTCGGCGGGGCCGGCTGGGCGGCGGGCGGCTGGGTCGGGGGCGGCGGCCGTGCCCAGGACGTGCGGGAGATGTTCGAGCGGAGCCGTCGATGACCGCCGCCGCACAGCGGGGCACCACCACGATCACGGACCGGGCCGTGCGCAGGATCAGCGAGCGGGCGGCCGGCGAGGTGCTGGCGGGCTCGGCCGCCGCACGGCCGGCGAGGGGCACGGCGTCCGTGCGCGGGCGCCGGGCGGAGGTGTCCCTCGACGTCACGCTCCCCTACCCGGCGCCACTGGCCGAGACGGTCCGCGGCGTGCAGGAGCATGTCGCGGGGCGCACCCGGGAGCTGACCGGGCTCGACGTGCCCGGCGCACGGGTCGAGGTCACCGCCTTCACCACCGCGGCGGCAGCCGGCACGTCGGCACCCGGCACGTCGGCCCTCGGCTCCGCGGCGACCGCGAGCGGGGAGGCCGGCCGCACACCCCGGCGGCTGTGGTCCCGGCGCCGGATTCCGGCCGCCGTCCTGGCCGCGGTGGCCGCCGTGGTCTGCGGTGCCCTCGCCGCCGACCTGGTCCGGGTGCACACCACGCACCACGCGGCCGCGGCCTGGCGGGTCACGGCCGCGCACTGGGCGGCGGGGCACGGGCCGGGCGACACGCCGGTGGTCGTCGCCGGTGGGCTGACGGCCCTGCTCGGCCTGTGGATGGTGGTGCTCGCCGTCACGCCCGGGATGCGCCGGCGGGCGACCGTGCTCGCACCGGCGCCCCGGGTCGTCGCGGCGGTGGACCGTTCGGCCGTCGAGTCCCTGGTCAGGGACGCGGTCGGCCGGGTGGCGGGCATCGGCGCGGTGCGGGTCCGGGTGCGCCGTCACCGGGTCACCGTGCGGGCCGGGCTGCTGTTCGGGGAACGCGGGGACGCCCGGGCCGGCGTCACGGCCGCGGCCGGCGCGGCCGTGCGGTCCTGCGGGCTGCGCCGTGCCCCTAGGCTGCGGGTGAGGGTCACGCCCGAGGCCGTCTGGCAGCCGCCGGCTGCGGCCGCGGACGCCCGGTGTCCCGCGGGTCTCGCCGGTCCCGCCGATCCCGCCGTCGGCGGCGTCCCGGACGCCCTGGAAGGAGAGGTGTGATGCGGCAGCCTCATACCGCCGTCAACCGGTTCGCCCTCGGCATCGTCGGCCTGGCGCTCCTGCTCGCGGGCGGGTGGCTCGCGGCCACCGGCACCGTCGTCGCACGCCCGCTGCCGTCGTGGTGGCCCGCCCCGGCCGCCGGGCACCGCCTCCTGCCGGCCCCGGATCGGCCGGCCCGGCTGCGCGGCGAGGGCTGGTGGACGCCCTCCGTCACGGCGGCGGCGATCGCCCTGACCGTGCTCCTCGCGTGCTGGTCCGTCGCCCGGTTGCGCTCCGGCCGGTCCCGGCCGCTGCCGCTGGCCGCGCCGGGCGGCAGCGTGCGGGGGCGGGCGCTGGCTCAGGCGCTGACCCTGCGCGCGGAAGCGGTTCCCGGTGTCGCCCGCGGCCGCGCCCGCGTCGTGCCCCGGTCCCGGCGGCGGCTGGAGGTGCGGCTGCGTGTCTGGCTGAGCCCGGACACCTCCCCGGACGAGGTGCTGCCCGCCCTGTGCGCGGTGACGGCGGAGGCGGGGACGTCGGCCGCCCCGTACACCGCGTACACCCGGCTCCGCCTCAGCGCCGCCTCGCACCGCAGGCCCCATGTCCGCTGACCCGTACACCGGCGACGCCCTGCGCCCCCGGCCGCCCGCCGCCTGGTGGCCGGCGCTGCGGCGTACGCCGGTGTCGCTGTGGAACGACGACATCTCGGACTACGCGGCGGCCCTGACGTACTACGCGATCCTCGCGGTGCTGCCCGCGATGCTGGTCGCGGTCCTGGCGTTCGGCCTGATCAGCCCCGGCACCGCCGAGGAGTTCGTCAGCCATGTCACCGCGTACGCGCCCGCCGAGTCGGCGGCGGACCTGCACGCCGTCCTGTCCCGCATGCTCGGCGCGGACGAGGGCGCGTGGCCGCTGCTGGTGGCCGGTACCGCGAGCGCGCTGTGGTCCGCCTCCAGCTACCTCGCCGTCTTCCGCCGTGCCCTGCACCGCATGCACCGCGTCGAGGACCGGCGTTCGCCCTGGCGCAAGGCGCCCCGCATCGTGCTCACCGCGCTCGTGCTGCTCGTCCTGCTGCTGACCGGTTCCCTCGCCCTGCTGCTGACCGGGCCGCTGGCTCAGGCCGCGGGCCGGGCGCTCGGCCTGGGCGCCACGGTGGCCTGGGGCTGGGACGCGCTGCGCCTTCCGCTGCTGCTGTGCCTGGTGGCGCTGCTGGTCGTGGTCGTCTTCCACACCGGGCCCGTCCCGGCGCGCCGGCGTTCACGCAGCCTGCCGGGCGGTGTCCTGGCCGCCGTACTGTGGCTGACCGTCTCCACGGGCTTCGCGCTGTACACCTCCCACCTGAGCGCCTACAGCAGGCTCTACGGCTCCCTCGCGGGCGTGGTCGTCTTCCTCATCTGGCTGTGGCTGTCCAACCTGGCGCTGCTGGCCGGCGCGCAGTTCGGCGCGGAGCTCGGCAAGGGCACCAAGTACGGCAAGGACGGCATGGACGGCAAGGGCGCCAAGGACGGTATGGGCGGCACGGACGGCAGGCACGACACCGCGGGTCACAGCACCGGGACGGGCCCCGTCCGGTAGCACTCCGGTGGCAGGGGGTCCGGGCTGCCCCCGGGATCGAGGAGGTGGGCGACGACGGCGGCCGCGGTGTCGTGCCAGAAGCGGTGGCGGCGCAGCATCGCGTGGTCGCCGTCGCGGACCAGGGCCATCGCCGCCCGGGCCGCGGTGCCGCGCGCCCGGTGCACGTAGGCGGCCGAGTCCGCGGGTGCGGTGATCCGGTCCCGTTCGCCGTGCAGGACGACGAGCCGGCGGCCCGCCATGTGCCGCACCGGTTCGCCGGGGGGCCACCAGGGGGCCAGGGCGAGCACGGCACGCACCTGCGGATGGCCGGCGGCGTGCAGCGCGGCCCGGCCGCCCATCGAGTGGCCGACCAGCACCGTGGGCACGGGCCCGGCCAGGTCGGCGAGGTGCCGCAGCGCCGCCAGGGTGTCCGGCACGGGGTCGGCCCGGGTGCCGTTCCAGCCGCGCAGGCGGTAGCGCACCCCGGCGAGCAGGACGTCCTCGTACGGCAGCCCGGCCGCGATCGCGCGCTGGACCGGGCGCATGCGCAGGGCCGCGAGCTGCCGGGGACGGGCGGGGCTGGTGCTGCTCGCCCGGCCGCCGTGCAGCACCAGTACGGCGGCGCGGGGGCGGGCCGGGGTCAGGAGCGGTACGAGTGCGCCCGCGGGGGACGGGAGAGTGCCGGTCATCATCACCTCGGGGGGCGCGGGAAGAAGCCGCTGGTACGGGCGGAGTATTCGGCATAGCCGGGCCGCTCGGCCAGGTGTCGCTCCAGCAGCCGTTTTCCGCTGCCCCGCACCAGCAGCAGGCTCATCACCACCGGGGACACCACGGACACGGCCGCCGCGGCCGGGGAGTCGCAGGCCGCCAGGAACAGGCCCCACCAGACGCAGAAGTCCCCGAAGTAGTTCGGGTGCCGGGTCCAGGACCACAGCCCCCGGTCCATGATCCGGCCCCGGTTGGCGGGGTCGGCCTTGAACCGGGCCAGCTGGGCGTCCCCGACCGCCTCGAAGCCGAGGCCCAGCGCCCACAGCGCGGTGCCGGCCCAGGTGAGGACGGACGGCGGGCCGGGCACGTACTGCGCCGCCTGCACGGGCAGCGACACCAGCCAGACCAGGGCGCCCTGGAGCAGGTAGACCATCCGCAGGGCGTAGGCGTTCCGGTTGCCGGGGGCCCTGGCCAGCATCGCCTCGTAGCGCGGGTCCTCGCCGTGGCCCCGGCCGCGGCGGGCGATGTGCGCGGCGAGCCGCAGCCCCCACAGCGCGGTCAGCACCGTGACCAGGACGCGCCGCGACAGGTCCCCGTGCCCGGCGGAGACCGCGAGGGTCACGACGGCGACGGCGGTGAAGCCGACGCCCCAGGCGACGTCCACGATCCGGTGGACGCCCGCGCGTACCGCGACGGCGAAGGTGACCAGCATGACGGCGAACGCCGCGGCGGCGGCCCAGGCGAGGTTGAGCGCGAACGCGCCCCACGGAAAGCCGCTCACGCCTGCTCCAGCCCCTCGTACCACTGGTGCGTGGTCGCCGGCATGCCGCTGACGCCGCCCGGACCGGGCCGTACGCCCAGGATCTGGTCGACGCCCATGCGCCCCTCCTCGAAGGCGAGCGCCGCGCCGGCCAGGTAGAGCCGCCACACCCGCGCGGTCTCCTGGCCGGTCAGGCGGACGAACGACGTCCAGCGCTCCTCCAGGGTGCGGTGCCAGGCGGCGATGGTCCGGACGTAGTGCTCGCGCAGCGACTCGGTGTGCCGTACCTCGAGGCCGGCCGCCTCCAGCAGGCCGGTCGTCTCGCCGAGCGGCCGCATGTGCATGTCGGGGGCGATGTACGCCTCGATGAAGGGCCCGCCGCCGGGAGCGGTGCGGCCGCGCGACATCTGCTGCACCAGCACTCGTCCGCACGGCCGGACGAGCCGGTGCAGGGCCGCGGCGAACGCCGGGTACTCGGCGTCGCCGACGTGCTCGCCCATCTCGATCGTGGTGACGGCGTCGTAGTCGCCGCCCTCGATGTCCCGGTAGTCCTGGCACACCACCCGCACTCGCTCGGTCAGGCCGCGCTCGGCCACCCGCTCGCGCACGTACGCCGCCTGTTGCCGGGCCAGGGTGACGGCGGTGACCAGGGCCCCGTGCCGTTCGGCCGCGTGCAGGGTGAGCGAGCCCCAGCCGCAGCCGATGTCCAGCAGCCGGGCGCCGGGCCGCAGATCGAGCTTGCGGCAGATCAGCTCCAGCTTGGCCCGCTGGGCGGCGGCGGGGGTGAAGCCGGGGTCGTCGCTCGCCCAGTAGCCGCACGAGTAGGCCATGGTGTCGTCGAGGAGGAGGCCGTAGAACGCGTTGGACAGGTCGTAGTGGTGGCTGACGGCGGCCCGGTCGCGGGCCCGGCTGTGCAGGCCGCCGCGCAGCCGGGCCTGGGAGGCGGGCGCGGCCGGCGGAGGACCCACGGCACCGAGCCGTACGGCGGTGGCGAGCGCCCTGGCCCGGTCGGCGGGCGTGAGCCGGGGCGGGCGCGGGCCCCGTTCCCGGGCGGCGGCCCACATCGTCCTGAGGCCCTCGCCGAGGTCGCCCTCGACGTCGAGTTCGCCGGTGACGTACGCCTGCGCCAGGCCGAGTTCGCCGGGCTGCCACAGCAGCCGGCGCAGTGCGCGCCGGGAGCGCAGCACGACCACGGGGGCGCCGGTGGGGCCCGTCTCACTGCCGTCCCAGGCGCGCAGCCGTACGGGCAGGGGGCCGCCGAGCGTGTCCGCGGCGAGGGCGGCGAGCCGGTGCGCGGCACCGGGGCGGCCGGCGGGCCGGAGGCTGGTCATCGGGCGGGATCCTCCTTGGTGAACAGGTACTGCTGGACGTCGAGGTAGCCGGCCCGGAAGCCGGCCTCGCAGTAGGCGAGGTAGAAGGTCCACAGGCGTCGGAAGGTCTCGTCGAAGCCGAGCGCCCCGACGTCCTCGGCGCGTTCGGTGAACCTCTCCCGCCACAGGCGCAGCGTCTCGGCGTAGTGGGCGCCGAAGGCGTCGCGGCGGGCCGGGCGCAGCCGGGTGTGGTCGCGCGCGGTCTCCTCGATCGCCCGGGTGGAGGGGATGAAGCCGCCGGGGAAGACGTACTTGTGGATCCAGGTGAAGGTGTCCCGGGTGGCGAGCATCCGCTCGTGCGGCATGGTGATGGCCTGGAGCGCCGCCCGGCCGCCGGGGGCCAGCCGCTCGTCCAGGGTGCGGAAGTACACCGGCCAGAACTCCGCGCCGACGGCCTCGATCATCTCCACGCTGACCACGGCGTCGTACGTGCCGCGCGCCTCGCGGTAGTCGCACAGCTCGATCGCGACCCGGTCGCCGAGTCCCGCCGCGCGCACCCGTTCCAGGGCCAGCTCGCGCTGTTCCCGGGAGAGGGTGAGCGAGGTGACCCGGGCGCCGCGGGCGGCGGCGCGCAGGGCCAGTTCGCCCCAGCCGGTGCCGATCTCCAGCAGCCGGGTGCCCTCGCCCACGCCGGCCAGGTCGAGCAGCCGGTCGATCTTGCGGCGCTGGGCCGCTGCGAGCAGGTCCTGGCCGGCCGGGAAGCCGCGGAAGACGGCGGAGGAGTAGGTGAGGGTGTCGTCCAGGAAGAGGGCGAACAGGTCGTTCGACAGGTCGTAGTGGCGGCTGATGTTGGAGCGGGAGCCGTCGGGTGTGTTGCGCTCCTCGTACGGGCGGCGCGGCGCCCACAGGCCGCGCAGCCGTTGCAGCGGGGCCGGGACGAGCTCGGCGGCGTGCGCGGCGAGCACTGTGAGGGCGGCGACCAGGTCGGGGGCGTCCCATTCGCCGGCCATGTAGGACTCGCCGAACCCGACCAGGCCGCCGGTGCCGACGCGGGCGAGGAAGGCGGCCGGGTCCCGCACCTCCAGCGACGGCCCGCCCCGCCCGACGTGCTGCGCACCGGCGAACCGGACCCGCAACGGCAGCCCGCGCAGCGCCCGGCGCACCAGGACTCCGGTCACGGCGGTACGCGCCCACGAGGAGGACGGCACGACGGCGACATCGGGCCACCGCACGGGGTCGACGGGGGCGGCACGCCCGGCGGGGACGGTGACCGGATCGACCCGCACGACCGGCCCGGCGGGCGCCGGGACCACGTCCGGGAGGCCCGCACCCGGCACCGCGGGGACGACACCGAGACCTGCCCCTGCCGACGCTCCCGCCCCGCCGGCCGGGGCGGCCGGCCCGGCGACGGAACCGTCCGGGATGCCCGGGTCCGGGGCCGTGGAGGCGGTGCCGGGGTCCGCCGGGGCCGGTGCTCCGGGTGGGGGTGGTTCGTGGCGGGCCCCGGCGGGGGCGTCCGGTGCCGGGCGGGCGCCGGGTACGCCGGTGGTGGGATCGGGGGGTGTGGCCGGTCCGGCAGGGCTGGTGCCGGGCTGAGCTGTCCTCATGGGGCGTTCTCCGGGATGCGGTGGTCGTCGGGCCGGGGCTGGACGGGCAGCCCCCGCAGGTAGAGGCGTATGCCGTGGGCCCTGATGGCGGCCGAGACGGCGAGGGTGGACCAGGGGCGGCGCAGCGCCAGCCGCAGCAGGGCCGCCGGGGTCGCCGCGCGCCGGGTGCCGCGTACCGTCGCGGTGAACGCCCTGCCGCCCGCGCGGTCCAGGTGCACGGTCAGGTCGAGCCGCTGCCCGGGCGGCGGCAGCCGCATGCGGTAGGAGCCGTCGACCGGGAAGAACGGCGAGACGTAGAACTCCTTGCCGGCGCGGGCGGTGCCGGTCGCGTCCGGGTGCAGCAGGTAGCAGTGCCGGCCGCCGTACGTGTTGTGCACCTCGGCGACCACGCAGCGCGGCTCGCCGCCGGGGCCGTGGCACCAGTACAGGGTGAGGGGGTTGAAGACGTGCCCGAGCACCCGGGCGTGGGTGAGCATCAGCACGCGCCCGCCGTCCAGGAAGACCCCGTGCGCGGCGAGGAAGGCGTCCAGGCCGGCGCGGATCGAGGGCTGGTCGCCGGTGAAGTGGTCGCGGGGGTCGAACCGGGCGAGCGGCCGCAGCAGGGGCGGGAGCCGGGGCGGGCGGTCGGGGTCGACGAGCCACAGGTAGGTGCGGTGCCGCAGCGCGTACCGCCGGGGGGCGGTGCGCACGTGCGCGATCGTGCACGGGTAGAGGGCGGGTACGTCGGTCACCAGCGCGCTCCCAGCACGGCGGCGGCCTCGGCGCCGGAGCGGCAGCCGTCCTCGTGGAACCCCCAGCCGTGGTAGGCGCCCGCGAACGCGCAGACGGGGCTGTTCAGTTCGTGCAGGCGCCGCTGCGCGGCCACCGACTCGGGCGTGTAGACCGGGTGTTCGTAGACCATGCGGGCCAGCACCCGGCCGGGGTCGACCCGGTCCTCGCCGCCCAGGGTGACGACGAACGTCTCGTCGGCGTCGAGGCGTTGCAGCCGGTTCATGTCGTAGCTGACCCGCACCCGGTCGGCGCCGGCCGCGCAGGCCGGCATCAGGTAGTTCCAGGAGGCGCGGGCGCCCCGGGCCCGCGGCAGCAGCGCGGTGTCGGTGTGCAGGAGCGTGACGTTGCGGGAGTAGCGGAACGCGCCCAGCACCTCGCGCTCCCGCCCGCTCGCGTCGGCCAGCAGCCGCAGGGCCTGGTCCGGGTGGACCGCGATCACCACGGCGTCGTACGACTCGGTGGTGCCGTCCCCGGTCGTGACGTCGGCCCCGTCGGCGTGCCGTCGCACGGCCCGCACGGGGGTGGCGGTGCGGATCTCGCCGATGTGCTTGGCGGCCCGGTCGACGTACTCGCGCGAACCGCCGCTGACCGTGCGCCACACCGGCGAACCGCTCACCGACAGCAGTCCGTGGTGCTCCAGGAACCGGAACAGGTAGGCGGCCGGGTAGCGCTGGGCGGTCGCGGCGTCGCAGGACCACACCGCCGACACCACGGGAGTCATGAAGTGGGCGCGGAAGTAGGCGGAGAAGCCCTCCCGGTCCAGGAACTCCCCCAGGGTGAGCGAGTCCTCGGCGCCTTCGGCCAGCAGTCGCCGGGCCGCCCGGTGGAAGACGGGCACCTCGGCGAGCAGCCGCAGATAGGGGCCGCGCAGCAGGTTGCGGGGCTGGGCGAGGAGCCCGGCCGGGCCGCGGGCGCCGGCGTACTCCAGGCCGCACCCCTCGCACCGCACCGACATGCTCATCTCCGACTCCTGCGTGGCGACGCCGAGTTCGTCGAAGAGCCGCAGCAGGTGCGGGTAGGTGCGCCGGTTGTGCACGATGAACCCGGAGTCGACGCGGTGCACCCGGCCGTCGGACGACGAGGTCAGCTCATGGGTGTGCGCGTGTCCGCCGAGCCGGTCGTCGGCCTCGTACAGGGTGACGTGACCGCCACGGCCCAGAAGGTACGCGGCGGTCAGCCCCGCCACCCCGGAGCCCACCACCGCCGTCCGCCGCCCGTACCGTCCCATCGCCTCTCCTTACGCGCCGCGCGATCACCGTCCGCGCGTAATCCGGAGCAGGTCGGGCGGTGGATTGGCGGTCGGTCGGGGGCGGCGGGAAGAGGCCCTGGGTGTATTGCCCTGTGAGGTGGGGGACGCGGCCGGCCGACGCCGCCGGGGCCGGCCGTGCGGGGTGTGTCAGGCCGGTGTCCCGACCGCCGGGTCCACCGGGCCGGCCGGGACCGGCTGCCGTACGACGCGGCGGCGCCGGGTGGGTGTCAGGACCGGGTGGGCGACGCCCCAGGCCGCGCCCTTGCAGATCAGTTCCTTGTAGGCGGCGGCGAGCCGGCCCGTCAGGGCGGCCCGGACGGCGCGGTCGTCGGCGGTGACGTACTGGATGAGGCCCTCCCTGCGGCCCAGCGAGATGCACTGGTTGAAGTAGCGGAGCGGCACGTTCGGGATCTTTCCGCCGGTCAGACGGGCCGCGATGGCGTCGGCGGCCTGCCATGCGGTGGGGACGCCCGAGGCGCACGACATCCGCAGCGGCTTGTCGCCGGGGCCCGTCACCATGGCCGCGTCGCCGATGGCGTACACGTCCGGGTGCGAGACCGAGCGCATGGTGCGGTCGACGACGATCCGGCCCGTGCCGGTGACCTCCAGGGTGGTGGCCTTCGCGATCGGGTGGACGGCGAAGCCGGTGGTCCACACGGTGACCGCGGCCGGGATGGACCCGCCGTCGGCGGTGGTGACGCGGTCGGCCTCGACGCCGGTGACGACGGCGTGCTCGTGCGCGGTGATCCCCAGCCTGCCGAAGACCTCCCGCAGGTGCCGGCGGCCCTTGGGCGAGAGCCAGTCGCCCAGTCCGCCGCGGGCGGCGAGGGCGACATCGAGGTCCGGGCGGGCCTCGGCGATCTCGGTCACGGCCTCCAGGCCGGTGAGGCCGCCGCCGACCACGACCACGGACCGCCCGGCGTCCAGGCGGGCCAGCCGCTCGCGCAGCCGGAGCGCGCCGGGGCGGCCGGCGATCTCGTGGGCGTGCTCGGCGGCGCCGGGGACGCCCTGGCTGTCCCAGCCGCTGCCGAGGGCGTAGACGAGGGTGTCGTACTCCAGTTCCTCGGGCTCCGGCTCCCCGGCTTCCGGTCCCCCGGCTCCCGGCTCGGCGGTGCCGTTCGCGTCGACGACGGTGACGGTCCTGCGGTCGGCGTCGACGCCGGTGACCTTCGCGAGCCTCAGTTCGACGCCGGTGCCCGCGAACATCTCGCCGAAGGGCCGGGGCTCGAGGGGGTGACCGACCGCCAGCTGGTGCATCCGCACGCGTTCGACGAAGTCGGGTGCGGCGTTGACGAGGGTGAGGGCGACGTCTTCGCGGTGCAGCCGCCTGGCGAGGCGCCCGGCGGCGGTGGCTCCGGTGTATCCGGCTCCGAGGACGACGATGCGGTGCTGCATTTCCTGGCTCCTGTCGTGAAGCGGATTCATGAGCGGATCGCCCCTTGAACCGGACGGCCCGCCGATCCCTGACAGGAACGGGGTGTGAAGCAGCTCACATCGGGATCAGAAGCGGGATCAGAAGACGGTGAACAGGGGTTCGCCGTGGTCGGCGGCAGCCCAGCGCCGGGTCGCACGTCCGAGCTTGTCGGGATTGGCCTGGTTGCGGAGCCCGGCGATGCCTTCGGCCGTGATCTCCAGGCACATGACGCCGACGACCCGGCCGTCGACGACCGCCACGACGGCGGGCTCCCCGTTGGCGGTCGTGGCGTAGACCTCGGGCGATCCGCCGGCGTAGGCCTGCTTGGCCTTGCCGGGCCTGAACAGGCCCCGCAGGAACTTCGCGACCGCGAGTGCGCCCTCGACCGCCCTGGCACGGGCCGGGATCTTCCCGCCCCCGTCGCCGACCGAGACGGCGTCCTGGGTGAGCAGCCGGACGAGCGGCTCGGTCCGGCCGCTGGTGGCGGCCACGAGGAACTCCTCGACGATCCGCCGGGCGGCGGCCTCGTCGATCCCGGTGCGGGCCTTGCCGGCCGCGACGTGCTTCTTGGCGCGGTGGAGGAGCTGCTGGCTGGCGGCCTCGGTGATGTCGAGGATCCCGGCGATCTCCCGGTGCGGGTAGTCGAAGGCCTCCCGCAGCACGTACACCGCCCGCTCGCTCGGGGAGAGGCGTTCCAGCAGGACGAGGACCGCGTACGAGACCGACTCGCGCTGCTCGGCGGTGTCGGCGGGACCGAGCATCGGGTCTCCGGCGAGCAGCGGCTCGGGGAGCCACTGGCCCACGTAGGTCTCGCGCCGTGCGCGGGCCGAGGTGAGCTGGTTGAGGCACTGGTTGGTGAGCACCTTCGTCAGCCAGGCCTCGGGGACCTCGATATGGCCGGCGTCGGCGGCCTGCCAGCGCAGGAACGTCTCCTGCACGGCGTCCTCGGCCTCGCTCGCGGAGCCGAGCAGCCGGTAGGCGACGGCCTCCAGACGGGGCCTGAAGGCCTCGAACCGCTCCACGTCGTGCACGGTCAGCGCCATGCCCCGGATCCTAGGCCAGTGCCCCGGCAAGGGCCGGCCCGCCTGTCGTACTCCGCGGTGGACCGCCCAGGCGTCCGCCACCGGGCCCCGTGATCGACGTCACACCCGGTGGAGGCGTGCTCGGCCCGGTGCGCGGCACCTCTCAGGCCGGCAGGCGCTTCACCACCGCGTCCCCGCGCTCGGCCGCCCGTGCGTAGAAGGCCGCCAGCTCCCGGTGCGTCGAGGCGAACGCGCCCCACGTCTCGGGCTCCGCGGTCTCGCCACCGTAGCGCGGCAGCAGTTCGTCGCGGGCGAACAGCCACAGGGCGTCGAAGTCGGTCCGTGCGAGGAACCCGGCCACCCGGCGGGCCTGGGCCGCCGTCAGCACCAGCAGCGGCGGCTTGTGCCGGTCGGGGCGGAACACCGGCCGGCCGCCGAGCACCACCTGGGTCTGGGGCCGGCCCTCGGCGCGGCACGGGGGCGGGCCGGTGTAGATGCGTTCCTGGTCCAGGTAGCGCCGGTCGAGCACCTCTTCGTGGTGCCGGCCGGCCCGGTGCCGGACGCTCTCCGCGTCATCCTCGAACGCTCGAGAGCCAGGTCGCGCTGTTGCGCAGTGCCGGGGGCGGCACCGCGCACAGGTGGAGGTACGTACTCATGCCAGGAGGAGCGCACGGGGACGCCGAAGCATTACGCGGCAAGCGGGACGCGGCGGCAACGGCCCATGGCCGGGGTGTCGTTGTGGCGGAGCGCGTCGAGGACGCCGTGAAGGGCCTCTGAGGTGGGGTGACACTTCCGTGAGGACGGACGCTGGTCACCATGGGGCCGTCGACGCGACCGGAGCGCGGCGGACGGCATGGACTCGCTGTGGAACCGGTGCGAACGAGGACAGTTTTGGGCCAGGTACGGCAATCCCGGCGCGTACAGGCGTACGACGGGGAACTGGGCGCGGCGGTCACGCGGGCCCAGGACGGTGACGAGGCCGCTTTCGCGGTCGCCTACCGGATCGTGCAGCCGGGCCTGCTCGGCTACCTGCACGGCCTCGTCGGCGACGACGCGGAGGACGTGGCGTCCGACGCCTGGCTGGAGATCGCCCGCGACCTGGGGCGTTTCCAGGGGGACGGGGCCGGTTTCCGGGGCTGGACGGCGACCATCGCCCGGCACCGGGCGCTGGACCATCTGCGCCGGCAGCGGGTGCGGCCCCGGGCGGGAGGCACCGAACAGGACGTACTGGACCTGGCCGGCCCGCACAGCACCCATGAGCAGGCCCTGGAGTCCCTCTCCACCGAGCGGGCCCTGGAACTGGTCCGCGGACTGCCGCGGGACCAGGCCGAGGCGGTGCTCCTGCGGGTCGTCGTCGGCCTGGACGGTCCCGCTGCCGCACGCGTCCTCGGCAAGCGCCCCGGAGCGGTACGTACCGCCGCCCACCGGGGCCTGAAGCGCCTCGCCCGCCAGTTGGGCCTCGACGGTGCGGCGGACGAGGGTGTGACGGATGGGGCTTCCCGAACGCTGGGGGAGTCGAAATGAACGTTGAACGGATCGAACCCGTCGGACACGAACGGAAGCGGACATGGGCGAGCGGCTGAGCGGCGGCGGGCTTCCGGACCGTCGGCGGGCCCGCCCCGGCGGTGCCGGGTCCGGCCCGGACGTGGATGACACCGGCGCGCTGGAGACGGCACTCGCCGCCGCCCTGCGCGAGGGCGATCCCGCCCCCGAGGGCGAGCTGCGGGCCCTGGCCGCCTTCCGGACCGCCGGCGCCGCGGGCGCGCACCGGGCGCGCACCCGGCGCCGCGACGACTGGCGGCGGCCCGCCGAGCGGCGCGCCGGGCGCTCGGTGAAGGTGACGCTCGGGGTGGTGTTCGCCGGCCTCACCCTGAGCGGCGTCGCGGTGGCGGCCATCGGTTCGGCCGGCTCGTCCGCAAAGGGAGCCGGCGACGGACGGGGAACCGCGCACCCGTCCCCGGCCGCCCCGGGCCGGCCGGGCGGCACGGCCTCGCCGACGGCCCCCGACGGCCGCAAGCCGGCGGACCGTCCGGCCGCCGCCCAGGACACAGAAGCCCACTGCCGCGCCTACGAACAGGTCGAGGGCCGCGGCAAGGCGCTCGGCGCGACGGCCTGGCAGCGGCTCGTCGCGGCCGCCGGCGGGAAGGACGAGGTCGCCGCGTACTGCGCCGAGCGGCTCGCGCGGGCGACGGCCGGACCCGGCGGCACGGGCGGCACGGGCGGCACGGGCAACCCCGGTGCGGGCTCCGCGGGCGGCGGCAGCGGCAACGGGAACGGCAACGGCAACGGCAACGGCAGGTCCGGAAACACCGGCACCGGCGCCGGCACTGCCGGAAACGGCCGGGCGAGCGCGGACAAGGGCGGCACGAAGCACCGGTGACGCCGGGCCCCGGACGCGATCGGCCCAGTCTCCCGTGGGCCCCGGCCTCGCTCTCCGCCTACGCTGGTGCCGTTCTCCGCGTGATGCCCGAAAACCACACGCCGAGCCGCACGGCAGAAGAGAGCACGTCGATGGCCGCCACCCGACACCCGCCGCCGAGCCGGCTGCGGACGTGGATGCTGGAGGGGCTGTCCGACATGGGCAGGCCCGGCGGCCACACCGGCCCGCACGCGGCGCCGGAGCCCCCGCACAAGGGGCAGCGCTGGTACCGGGTGATGTGCCTGACCGGCGTGGACTACTTCTCCACCCTCGGCTACCAGCCCGGCATCGCGGCCCTCGCCGCGGGCCTGCTCTCGCCGGTCGCCACCCTCGTCCTCGTCGGCGTCACCCTGGCCGGCGCGCTCCCGGTGTACCGCCGGGTGGCCGAGGAGAGCCCCCACGGCGAGGGCTCCATCGCCATGCTGGAGCGGCTGCTGTCGTTCTGGAAGGGCAAGCTGTTCGTCCTGACCCTGCTCGGGTTCGCCGCCACCGACTTCCTGATCACCATCACCCTGTCCGCCGCCGACGCCTCCACCCACCTGGTCGAGAACCCCCATCTGACCAGCGCCCTGCAGGGCAAGCAGATGCTGTTCACCCTGCTGCTGGTGGCGCTGCTCGGCGCGGTGTTCCTCAAGGGCTTCCTGGAGGCGATCGGTGTCGCGGTCGCCCTGGTGGCCGTCTATCTCGCGCTGAACGCCGTCGTCGTCGTCGCCGGCCTGTGGCACGTGCTCACCGCCGAGCACCTGGTCACCGACTGGACCAGCGCGCTGACCGCGGAACACGGCAGCGTCCTCGCCATGGTCGGCGTGTCCCTGCTGGTCTTCCCCAAGCTGGCGCTGGGCCTGTCCGGCTTCGAGACCGGCGTCGCCGTCATGCCGCACGTCCGGGGCGACGACAGCGACACCGAGGAGCGCCCCAGGGGCCGGATCCGGGACACGAAGAAGCTGCTCACGGCCGCCGCGCTGATCATGAGCGTCTTCCTGATCACCACCAGCTTCATCACGACGGTGCTGATCCCGGAGAAGGAGTTCGAGGCGGGCGGCCAGGCCAACGGGCGCGCGCTCGCCTACCTCGCCCACGCGTACCTCGGCGGGACGTTCGGCACGGTCTACGACATCTCCACCATCGCCATCCTGTGGTTCGCCGGCGCCTCCGCCATGGCCGGCCTGCTCAACCTGATGCCGCGCTACCTGCCCCGCTACGGCATGGCCCCGCACTGGGCCCGCGCCGTCCGCCCGATGGTCATCGTCTTCACCCTCATCGCCTTCCTGGTCACCTGGATCTTCGACGCCAGCGTCGACAAGCAGGGCGGCGCCTACGCCACCGGTGTGCTGGTCCTGATGTCCTCCGCGGCGATCGCGGTGACCATCGCCTCACGCAAGGCCCGGCAGCACGGCTGGACCACCGGCTACGCGGTCGTGGCCACGGTCCTGCTCTACGTCACCGTCGCCAACGTCTTCGAGCGCCCGGACGGTGTGAAGATCGGCGCCTGCTTCATCGTCGGCATCATCCTGGTCTCGCTGCTGTCCCGGCTGGCCCGCGCCTTCGAACTGCGCGTGACCAGCGTCCAGCTCGACGACATGGCGCAGCGGTTCGTCCGCGACGTCGCGAGCCGCAAGATCCGGCTGATCGCCAACGACCCCGGCTCACGGGACAAGGCCGAGTACCGCGACAAGATCAGGCAGATCCGGGCCGACAGCGACCTGACGGAGCAGGAGGACTTCGTCTTCGCCGAGGTCACGGTCACCGACCCGTCCGAGTTCGAGGCCGAGCTGACCGTCCGCGGCGAGGTCCTCCACGGCCGCTACCGCGTGCTGACCCTGGAGTCCTCCTCCATCCCCAACGCCCTCGCCGCCCTCCTCCTGCACGTCCGCGACACCACGGGCTGCATCCCGCACATCTACTTCGAGTGGACGGAGGGCACCCCGCTCGCCAACTTCCTGCGCTTCTTCCTCTTCGGCCAGGGCGAGGTCGCCCCCGTCACCCGCGAGGTGCTGCGCGAGGCCGAACCGGACCCCGCCCGCCGCCCCCGCGTCCACACCGTGTGAGACCGGCCCGGACGGCTACGTCCCGTCCGTGGTGGACCGGGTGCGGCCGGGCTCCGGCAGCTCGCCCAGCTCGGCGCGGGCGTGGAGCACGTCGCCGATGAACAGGTCGTACACCAGCACCCCGACGACCCCGCCGATGAGCGGTCCGACGATCGGTATCCAGAAGTAGTTGCTGAACCACGGGCCGTCCCCCGGAAAGGCCAGACTCTGCCAGCCGGCCAGCCAGGTCAGCAGGCGCGGACCGAAGTCACGGGCCGGGTTGATGGCGTAGCCGGCGTTCGAGCCGAAGGAGATACCGATGGCGGCCACGGCGAAGCCGATCAGCAGCGGGCCGAGGTTCGCCTGCACCGCCGTGTTGCGCAGGTCGATGAGGGCCACCACCAGCATCACCAGGAAGGCGGTGCCGACGATCTGGTCGACCAGCGGTCCCCAGACGCCACCGTGGAAGTACGGCGCGGGGAAGGTGGCGAAGATCGAGAACGAGGCGAGCGTGTGCCCGTTCGTCTTGGGTGGCTTCGAGGCGGCGTCGAAGGCGGTGATCGCGTCGTGGTAGACGGCCAAAACCAGGGCCGCCCCGGCGAAGGCGCCGACCACCTGCGACAGCCAGTACGGGAGGACCTTGACCCAGGGGAACTTGCGCCGCACCGCGAACGCCAGCGTCACGGCCGGGTTGATGTGCGCGCCGCTGACGCCTCCGGCGACGTAGATGCCGAAGACCACGGCGAAGGCCCAGCCCCAGGCGATCAGCAGCCAGTCACCGGCCGCGAGGAAGATCGTGGTGGGCGACTCCGTGCGGCCCGAGCCGGGCAGCCCGGCGACGGCCACGGCCACGGAACCGCATCCGAACGAGATCAGGACGAAGGTCCCCAGGAACTCCGCCATGCATTCGCCCAGCAGACCCCCGCGGCGCCGGAGCGTGGAGGGTTTGATCAGGGGAGGTATTTCCACAGCCATACAGGCCCCCTCGGGGAGAGCGTCCGGCCATACGGCCGATCACGGAACCGGCCATGTCCCATCGTTACGCACGAACGGGATGACGGACACCGGAGAGGCCCCGCGGGCGCGGCACCTCGGCGGAAACCCCGCCCGCCCGGATCAGGACGGCTCGGGGTGCCGGACGGCGGACACGCGCTCACGCAGGGCCGCCGAGACGGCGCGGACGGCGCGGACGGCGCGGACACCGGCCACGGCGGCGCCGATGACGGCCGCCTCGCAGACCAGGAGCGGCCGGACCCCGGTGCAGGCGCGCTCGATGACCTCGTCGGTGGAGTCCGCGTACATCAGGCCGCCACCGACATGGACCTGCGGCGAACGTAGCGTCGGGGCCCGTCTCGACTCGCCCCGCGACCGGTCGATGTCCGGTCCACGGAAGGGGCCGCGACCAGCGGAAAGGCGGGTCGCCGGCAAACTCCCCGAACTTTTTACCGAAACCATAGAGTCGCCTGGCTTCCCCATCCGTACTGCTGTGCGTCCGAACCGCTCGCCCCGCGAGCGGGATCCACTACCGGGCAGGAGGCACGGTGCCACTTTCGCGGAACGCGACGGGAACTCTCTTCGTGGGCGGGGCCATGGCGGTGACACTCATCGCACTGGCGTACCCGAGCATGCTCGGGGTGTCGACCGTCTCCAGCGACCAGTCACGCATCATCGCCAACACCCAGTGGGGACCCTTGACGGAGGGCGACCGGGACTTCGTGGTCAGGGTGCGCGCGGCGGGACTGTGGGAGTACCCGCTCGGTCAGATCGGGCTCCAGAAGGGCAGCAGCCCCGCGGTCAAGACGGCCAGCGAGCACCTGATCGACGGACACGCCGCGCTGGACGTCTCCTGCCGCAAGATCGCCCCCCTGCTGAACATCACGATCCCCAACGTGGCGAGCCCCCAGCAGGAGGGCTTCGTCACCCAGCTCAAGGCGGAGAGCGGCAAGCAGTTCGACACCGACTTCGCCAACATCCTGCGGATGACGCACGGATCGATCTTCAACTCCATCGCGAAGATCCGTTCCACCACCAAGAACTCCCTGGTGCGCGCGCTCGCCGACCAGGCCAACGACACCGTCCTGGACCACATCACGGTCATGGAGAAGACGGGCCTGGTCGACTTCGACACGACCCTCAACACGCAGACGAACCCGCCGAAGCTGCCGTCCGACCAGCTGACCCCGCCGAACCCGCCCGCCGGGCAGCCGCAGGTGGTGCTCACCGCGCCGCCGACCGAGACGTCCACCCCGCTGGACCTCAGCGGGCTGGGTGTCGGCTCCGCCCCCGCGCCCAGCCCCAGCCCGACGACGGGCTGAGCCCACGCCGGGCCACCGGGTCCGGCCCGTCCTAGGCCAGCCACACGGTGGTGTCCGGCGGCAGGGTCCTCGCGTCCGGGAGTGGGGCGCTGCTCAGCAGCGTCTCCCCGGGCGGCAGGGGTACCGGTTCGCCGCCGAGGTTGGTGACGCACCGCCAGCCGCGCGAGCGGGTGAACTGCAGGACACCGGCGGGTGCGTCCGGCGCCCAGGTCAGCGACTCGCTCTCGAGGAGCTTGCGGCGCAGTCGCAGGGCCCTGCGGTAGAGCTCCAGGGTGGAGCCCTCGACGCCGTCCTGGGCCTGGACCGCGTACGCGGCGAAGGCCGGCGGCTGGGGCAGCCAGGCGCCGGCGGCGCCGAAGCCGTACGAGGGGCCGCCGGTCGTCCACGGCAACGGCACCCGGCAGCCGTCGCGCCCCTTGCGGACGCGGCCGCTCTGTTCCCAGATCGGGTCCTGGAGGACCTCGGTGGGCAGGTCGGCCACCTCGGGCAGGCCGAGTTCCTCGCCCTGGTACAGGTAAGCGGATCCGGGCAGGGCCAGCATCAGCAGGGTCGCCGCCCGGGCCCGGCGCAGGCCCGCCGCCTCGTCGATCCGCGGTGCCCGGCCCCCGGAGAGCAGCCAGGCGTCGTCGTCCGTGCCGGGCGGGAGCATCAGGCGCGAGGTGTGGCGTACGACGTCGTGGTTGGACAGGACCCAGGTGGCCGAGGCCCCCGCCGCGCCGGCCGTGCGCAGCGAGCCGGTGATGACGCGGCGCAGCTCGTCCGCGTCCCAGCCGGCCAGCAGGTAGGCGAAGTTGAACGCCTGGCCCAGTTCGTCCGGGCGGGCGTACAGCGCGCGGCGGGCGTCCGGGACCCAGGCCTCGGCGACCGCCGTGCGGGGCGGGGTGTAGGCGTCGAAGATCTTGCGCCAGTCGCGGTAGATCTCGTGGACCTCGTCGCGGTCCCAGTAGGGATGGCTGCCGGGCGGTACGTGCGCCAGGGCCTCCTCGGTGGGCCCGAGATCGCCGAGTCCGGCGAGGTCACGGAGCGGTTCGGTGAGGTCCTTGGCCAGGCCGTGGGCGACGTCGACGCGGAAGCCGTCGACGCCCCGGTCGGACCAGAAGCGCAGTGTGGTGCGGAAGTCGGCGCGGACCTCCTCGTTGTCCCAGTTGAGGTCGGGCTGCTCGGCGGCGAACAGGTGGAGGTACCACTGGCCGTCCGGCACCCGCTGCCAGGCGCTGCCGCCGAACACCGACTGCCAGTCGGTGGGCGGGAGTTCGCCGCGCTCGCCCCGCCCGGCGCGGAAGACGTAGCGGTCCCGGGCGGCGGAGCCGGGACCGGCGCGCAGGGCCTCCTGGAACCAGGGGTGCACGTGCGAGGTGTGGTTGGGGACGAGGTCGACGACGACCTTCAGGCCCAGCCGGTGGGCCTCGGCGACCATGGCGTCGAAGTCGTCCAGCGTGCCGAGGCGGGGGTCGACGTCCCGGTGGTCGGCGACGTCGTAGCCGCCGTCGGCGAGTTCGGAGGGGTAGAAGGGGCTCAGCCACAGGGCGTCGACACCCAGCGCGGCCACATGGTGCAGCCGCTCGGCGATGCCCCGGATGTCACCGAGCCCGTCACCGTCGGCGTCGGCGAAGCTGCGGGGGTAGACCTGGTAGATGACGGCCTGGCGCCACCAGTCGGGGTTCCTGGACGAAAGGTCGGTCACATGGGCTCCCTGGTGAAGGACGACACCGGAAAGCCTGTCCACATTGCCGGGAACGCGAAACTACGCACTCTGCGGAGCAGAACACTCCTAGTGTGGCGAAGTGGTGATGATCCCTGAACTCGTCCTGCATCAGCGCAGGTTGACAGGGTTCCGCCGATCGTCCCACCATGTGCACACGCCGTGGCGCATGTGACCGATGGGCCCGGTGTTCCTCTGCCTTCCTCTGCTTTCCTCTGCCTGCCGCAGGCCGCTCCCGCTGCCTGACGCGCTCTCAGAACTCCTGATGGGATACACATGTCCATAGCGAGACGTGCCACCACGCGCCGCCTGCTGGGGACGGGCGCCGCGACGCTCGCCCTGTGCGCGGCCTCCGTCGCCGCCGCCTCCGCGGCCGCGGCCCATGACGCACCCGGCGGCGACGGCTGGAAGTCCGGCGGCACCTACCAGCCGGGCACGGGCGCGGGCACGGAGACCGGTACCGACCGCTGCCAGTTCTCGCTCGACGGCACCGGCTTCTACGACTCGGTGAAGGTCGACGACCAGAACCTCAGGCCCACCGACGACGGCAAGGTCCACATCAAGGTCCGCGCCGCCGGCGACGCCTCCACCTGCACCGCCTCGCTGGCCTCCTACCTCGCCCACGGCTCCTCCTTCGCCACCTCCGGCGAGCAGGTCCTCGTCGACTTCGACTCCGTGACCGTCAAGCCGGGCCAGACCGACTCCCTCGACATCGCGGTGCCCGACGCGGGCTGCTTCGCGCAGATCGACCTGTACCGGGGCGCGGTGAAGTTCGACGGCAAGCTCGACGCCAAGGACGGCTTCGACCACGGCGACCTGCCCAAGGGCCCGGACCACCCGGTCATCAAGGACAAGCTGATCGCGGCCTGGAACGGCGGCACGAAGGACTGCACCTCCACCGAGTCCGCCACGCCGACCCCCACCGCGCCGACCCCCACCGCGCCGGAGTCCGTGCCGCCCCAGCCGACCACCCCGGCCGAGGACACCGGCACCCCCACCCCGAGCGCCTCGGAGTCGACGTCCACCGGCACGCCGACCCCGTCCGCCTCGGAGCCGACCCCGGCCGCCTCGGAGCCGGCCCCGGCCGCGACGCCCGACGGCGGCGGCGGCGACCTCGCCGAGACCGGCGGCGGCAGCAGCTCCGGCATCATCGCCGGGGGCGCGGCGGTGCTCCTCGCGGGCGGCGCGGCCCTCGTCGTCGCGACGCGCCGGAAGCGGACCGCGCGCGGCTGACCCGCCCGGGACGGGCCGCGAGCGGCCCGTCCGCCCAGGGGGTGTCTGACGAATGAGCGGGGGAGAAGGAGCGGCGTCCGGCAGAAGGGCCCTGGACCCTGCGTCACCGGGTCACTCCCACAGGGCGGTACCGCGCGCCGCCACCCTCTCCCCGATCCGCCGCAGCAGGCCGGCGACGGGAAGGACCCCGGGACGCCGGCCGTCCCGCAGCCGTACGGCGGCCAGGCCCGCGCCGGCCGCCCGGGCCTCCTCGACCGCCTGGTCCAGGGTGCAGAAGATGTGGGCGTCGTTGAGCTGGATGGACCGCACCCGGGTCAGCCCGCCCAGCACCCCGGACGGCTCGGAGCGGTACATGGCACCCAACTCGGCTATCCGCAAGGGCAGTTCGCGGTAACTACGGGCACGGGAGCGGTAGATGAGCGCATGGTGGGGGCAGAGGCTGGGGCGCAGCACGACCTCTTCCGCCCCGAGCCGCATGGGCGGGAACATGTCGTCGCTGTAGTGGTCCCAGTGCCCGGACAGCTCGTACAGCTCCCGTTTGCCGAGGACGGGCGAGTACACGTGCCGGTACCCGGCCGCGCGCTCGGCCTCCCGGACGTATTCCTCCAGGGAGTGCCGTACGACGGCCCCGTCCGGGAGCCAGTACGGCAGCCCCGCGCCCATCAGCGGATCGGTGCCGAACAGTCCCAGCTCACGGCCGAGCCGGCGGTGGTCGTGCATGGCGGTCTCCTCACGGGTGGTGTGGTGACCGGGACGAGAACCGGGACGCGCACACGCCGAAGCCCCGGGGCACTCGCCCCGGGGCTTCGTGACTCGAGGTCACCTGTCAGCGCGCCGGGACGTACTCCGGCGTCGTCGTACGCGAGGGAGAGGACGGGGCGCGCTTCATGGGGGGGACGGTAACAAGGACGCGGGGCGGCGGGCGAGGCGTTATTCGCGCGGGCTCCCAGGCCCGGCGGCTGTGAGCGGGGGCCCGGGGCGGCAGCCCCCGGCAGCGGACGGACCGCCGGCGGCACCCCTCACCCGGACGGCCCGGACAGCTGGTGACCCGCCGGAGGCGATGGTGCCGTGGGTACATGCCCCGCCGCCCCACCGCCGCCGCCGTCGTCACCGCGGCCACGCTGCTCACCGCCTCCGCCTGCCTGGCCCGCGCGCCGGAGCAGGCCCGGGACCCGCTCGCCGCATCCGACCCGACCGACCCGAACGCCTCGAGCCCCCCGCCCGGGCTCACCGAGACGCAGGCCCGGGCCGCCCTGATCGGCGAGGCCGATCTCGGCGCGCCCTGGAAGCCGTCCGAAGGCGCGGCGACCTGGCGGGACGGGATGCTGAAGGCGACGACGAACGCCGCCCCCGACTGTCAGCGGCTGCTCGAGGCGCTGTACACCGAGGAGCTGCTCGGCCCGCCGTCGGGCAGCAGGGTCGTGGCCGCCCTGGACGACGGCGACGACCAGGCCCAGCTGCGGTACCAGATCGCCGCCCACCCCCCGGCGGACGTGGACCGCGTGCTGGCCTGGCTGCGGACGCTGCCGGGCACCTGCGGAGAGTTCCAGGCGACGACCACCCGGTCGGGCGTCGAGGCCGTCCAGGTCGCGGAACTGGCGCTGCCCACCGTCGGGGACGCCCGCCAGGGGCTGCGGGTGACGCTGACCGGCGAGACCGACATGGCCGGGAACACGCCCGTGCTCACCCTGGAGGTCGCCGCCGTACGGGTCGCGGACGAGACGATCGTGCTCACCGACGGCGCGCTCGGCGCCGTACCCCCGCAGGACAGCACCCGCCGGGCCCTCGACGTCGGCGCCCAGCGCCTGACCCAGATCCGCGACCAGGCCCGCGCCCAGGCCTGAGCAGGCCCGACCGAGCCCGGCCAGGGTTTTCCTAGCCGCGTTCCCCGTGGAACCGCTTGCGGCGTGCGACCACGTCGTGGGCCGCCTCCAGCACCGTGCGCCCGTGGGCGAAGGCGTGGCCGCGCAGGCGGGCCAGGGCCTCGTCCGCGTCGGTCCCCAGCTGGGCCATGACCATGCCGACGGCCTGCTGGATCTCGCTGTGCCCGGCGGTCAGGCCGCCGAGCCACCGGCCGTCCGGGCGGCCGGTCTCCTCCTCACCCCGGGGCAGCGACGTCAGCGCCGTGGTCAGCGCGCCCGCCAGCAGGCGCGCGGTGTGCAGGTCGGGGCCGGTCAGCTCGCCGGGATCGGTGCCGTACAGGTCGAACGTGCCCACGCACACCGCGGAGTCGCCGAGCGGCAGCGAATACGCCGCACGGACCCCCGCACCCGTCGCCTGCTGCGCGTACACCGGCCAGCGCCACCGGTCCGGCCCGGCCGCGAGATCACCGGCGAGCACCGCCGCGGTGGTCTCGGCGGCGCACGCGCACGGACCCTCGCCCAGCGTGGCCTCCATCTCCGCCAGGCCGGCCGCCGTGTCGTCGCTGGCCCCGACCAGCACGGGCAGTCCCGCGCTGCGCAGTGACACGCTCGCCCCGGCCACCGGCAGCAGTTCGACCGCGACCGCGCACAGCCGCCCCGGCGCCTCCTCGGGCCTCACCCCCCGCACCGCCTCGACCAGGGCCTGTGCCGGGTCCACCCGGTGCGGTGCCGCGCTCGCGGTGCCGCTCGCGCGGCGCCGCCCGTCCCGGGCGCCGCCGGAACCGCCGCCGGAACCGCCACCGAAACCACCGAGACGCGCGCCGTCGTCCCTGGGCCGCACCCTCACCGCCTCCTTCAGCCCCGGCCGGGCCGTCGTCCAAGGCTTCCGTGCAGGTCACCCAGGCCGGGAGCACTGCCGACTACCCGTGGCAAGGGGGGTGAAACCGTCACAGCGGAGGCTGCGCGGGAGCGGGCCCGAGAGTGGTGGTGCCGGGGGCCGTACGGTGTCCCAGTCCCGTCCGGTAGGCGTCCAGGGCTGCCTCCACCCGCCCGGTCCGGCGCAGCAGGTCGCCGAGCAGCCGGCACAGGTCGGCGAGGTCACCGGCGGCGCCCGCCCGCTCCAGCAGGCTCAGCGCGCGCACGTAGTGCTCCTCGGCCACCTCCGTGTCCCGGGCGTCCTCGGCGATGATTCCGAGCAGGCGGTGCGCGGCCGCCGCGTGCACGGCTCCCCGCTCCGAGGAGAGGTCCCCGAGCACCCCGTGCAGCAGCCCGGCGGCCTCCTCCGACCTGCCGCGCCGGTGCAGGACGTCGGCGAGCTCGACGGCGGCCTGGCTGCTGTAGAGGGCGGCCCGGGTGGCGGAGAGCATGGTGAGCGCCTCGCGCAACTCCTGCTCGGCGCGCTCCAGTTCACCGTCCTGGGCGTACACGTACCCGCGCATCCAGTGGCAGTTGGCGAGTTCGGTGCGCAGCTGGAGCCGGCGGTAGAGCTCGGCCGCCTTGGCCAGCGAGGCGTCGGCCTCGGCGACCCGGCCCTCGGCGAGCAGGGTACGGGCGACGGAGCGGTGCATCCGGGCGAGCAGCGCCGGGTCCTCGACCTGCGGCGCGAGGGCGAGGGCGAACTCGGCGGCCTGGGCGGCGCGGGCGTGGGCGCCCATGTCCATGTACGGGCCGATGACGCTGGCGTAGAGCAGCAGAAGAGCGTCCGGGTCGTGCAGCCCGCCGCGATTGAGCTCGTCGACGGCCGTCTCCAACAGGTAGACGGCGTAGCGGAGTTCACCGGCGAGGTAGTGCGCGACGGCGCGGCCGCGCAGGGCGGGCACCCGCACCGGGAGCGGCCGGCCGGCCAGCTCCTCCTCGGCGCGCTCGAAGTACTGCCTGGCCTCCACCAGGTCCCCGGTGTCGAGGGCGCACTCCCCGAGCCCGAGCAGCGCGGTGGCCCGTTCGCGGACGAGCCCGTGCGTCTCCGCCTCGGCGAACAGGGCGGCGTACTGCGCGGCCGCCTCCTCGGCCTCGCCGGTCGCCAGGGTCCGCTGCGCCTCGGTGAGCCGCAGCCGCAGGGCGGTGGCCAGGTGCGGGGAACGCCCGGCGGCCAGCTCCTCGAAGGTGACGCCGAGCCGCCCCGCGATGTGCCGCAACGCCTCGTCGGAGGCCCGTACCCGGCCCGCCTCGAGCGTCGAGACGTAGGCGGGGGTGTAGGCGGGCTCGGCCAGCTGTTTTTGCGTCAGGCCCCGTGCCGCCCGCAGCTGTTGCACCCGCCGCCCGATCGTCTCCGGATCGTCACGCTCCTGTACCTCCAACTCCCCCTCCACCCCTTGCCGTTCGGCTTTGCCGACCCCTAGGTTAAGCGTCGCATTAAACCTGCTTAATACGCTGCTGTTGTTGCGAGGTTGCCGTGCTGGGACGCTCATCCGCACGCTACGGACGCCCCACCGCACGGTACGCCAGGGGCGTCGCCGCGGCCGTGGTCGCCGTCGTCACCCTCGTCACGGCGGCGCACGCGGGCCCGGCCCGGGCCGCGGACGACACCCCCGCATCACCCTCGGTCCAGCACGCACCACGCGGCTAGAGCCCCCTCGGGGCCCGGCCGGACCCCGGTGCCGTCCGGACGTGACGTGCCGACCCTCTGATGGCCACTCAGCTGGTCTTTCCGGCGGCTCCCAGGCGTCTTGCTGCCGAAGGAGTGACGATATATCAGATTATCACCTTGAAAGCCTAACTGATCCTCAAGTTGCCTTTTTCTGAGGGTATTTCACAGTCTCCTCGACCAGCCGGGAAGCCGCCCGGCGTCCCCCGTTCGGAGTCCTGTGAGCAGCCCGTCGATTTGCCCGATATGACAGCCATGGTGGCGGTTAGTACGTTCAATCACGTGCCGGCTGTCCCGTTGCCGGCCACTCCCAGACAGGAGAAGTCGCATGCTGAAGACCCGCTCCACCGCTGTCACCGCGGGCATCGTGGCCGCCACCGCCCTGGTCGCGGGCGGCATCACGTACGCCTCGGCCGCCTCCGGGCCGGTCGCCGAGGCGCCGGCCGTCCAGCGGGCGGAAGCCGCCCAGGCGCCCGTCCTCGGCACCGGCACCGGTGCCGACCCCGGAGCCGGCGGAAAGGGCAACGAGGGCGTCGCCAACGTGGGCGGCTTCGTGGGCAACGTCGGGGGCAACGGAGGAGGCGGCGGCTACCAGGGCAAGGGCAACGAGGGCCGCCACGAGAACCGCGACCGCGACCACGAGGACGAGGGCCGCATCGAGATCAACGAGCGGACCTACTCCGCCCGCCCCGGCAACTGCATCACCGTGCTCCTCCTGGGCGGCGCCACGAGCCTGAACATCCGCAACGAGAGCCGCAGCACCGTCGAGGTGTACAACGGAGTGGTCTGCGACAACGGTGCTCCCCTCACCACGGTCGGACCCCACAGCTCCAGCTACGGCGTAGTGCCCGCCACGGGCGCGTTCGCCAGCTTCCGCGTGATCCGCAACGACCGCGACCACGGCTGGAACTGACCCCGATGCCTGATGGGGAGTCCCCGGCCCGCCGCAATCGGGCCGGGGTACCCGTCCAGGCGCCCCACCTGGGGCTCTCCGCTCCGGGCGGGAGCCCAGTCCTGACCATTGTCCGACACCTCGCACGTCGTGCACGCCCTGTCAGCGCCGGACAGGGCGTGCACGGCACGGCCGCCCGGGCGGCCGTCCCGCCGTTCCGGCGGCCTCCGCCCCCTGACTCCCCCCGCGGCGCCAGCCGTTGGCCCCTTCCCGCGCGACGGCCGCCGACCCGTTCCCCGGCGTCGGGGAACACCCGGACGGGTGACGGACGAGGGCCTACCCTGACCCACAGCCCGCACTTCGCACCCGATCTGTCCACGGTCGCGCCGGGGGTCCGGACCCTGGTGGCCGGGGCCCGCTCCCAGTTGTCAGTGGCATGACGTAGCCTTCAACCACTTCGCCACACGGCCACACTCGGCTCACAGGGGACACACATCTGCCGTGGTCCGTGGCGCTCATTCTTCATTCGTTCCGGGGGGTTCGAATCAGCGTGCGTATGCGCACTCTCACGGCCGCCACCACCCTGGCGGTCCTCTTCAGCTCGGCGGCGCTCGCCGCCACTCCGGCATCCGCCGACTCCAGCAGGATCCTGCCGGTCAAGCAGACCGGTGACATCGTTGTGGACGGCGTCCACCAGCAGGTCTTCGTCAGCGACCCGAGCAACGGCAAGATCGTCGTCACGGACTACGCCGGCAACGTCGTCAAGCAGCTCACCACCAACCTCTCCGGCGTCTTCGGCCTGGAGCTGTCCGCCGACTCCGGCACGCTCTACGCGGCCGTGCGGGACCTGGACGCCATCGCCGTCATCGACACCGCGACCGACACCGAGTCCACCCGCTACCCGGTGGGCGACAAGCCGCTGAGCGTCGCCCTCGCCGGCGGCAAGCTGTGGTTCGGCTACGGCGGCGACGCGGCCGGCAACCTCGGCTCCGTCGACCTCACGGGCGAACAGCACGAGGTCACCCTGGACCAGGACGGCAGCTGGTACTCGGCGCCGGTCCTGGACGCGGCGCCCGGCTCGGACACCCTGGTCGCGGGCCAGCTGGGCATGAGCCCGGCCGAGGTCGCCTCCTACGACGTCTCGTCGGGCACCGCGGCGAAGCTGGCCAGCACCCGGGAGGCCGGCAGCAACCTCGGCGACCTCCAGGTCACCCCCGACGGCAAGGACGTCGTGGTGGCCAGCGGGGCGCCGTACTACCACCAGGTGTTCAAGACCGCCGACCTCGACGAGGACGGCAAGTACGTGAGCACGGCCTACCCGAACTCCGTCGCCGTCGCGCCGAACGGCACGGTGGCCGGCGGCAGCTTCGCCTGGTACGACCCGGACGTCTTCGTCTTCAAGCCGGGCAGCAGCGAGGCGGTCCGCACCTACGACTTCCCCAACACCGGCAGCTCCAGCGGTGCGGACACCCTCGCCGCCGCCGGCCTGGCCTGGGCGCCGGACGGCTCGCGGCTGTTCGCGGTGACCTACAACAGTGAGGGCGTGTACTCGCTGCGCGAGTTCGACGCCCCCACCAAGGCGGCCACCACCGTCACCGTGGACGCCCCGGCCACGGCCACCCGCGCCAAGAAGCTGACCGTCAAGGGCACGGTCACCTCCAAGGCCGCGCTGCCCACGGGCGCCAAGGTCACCGTCACCCGCACCGACCTGGACTCCCCCGGCGGCAAGGCCCTCACCCCGGTGACGGTCAAGGCCGACGGCACCTACTCCTTCACCGACACCCCGCCGGCCGGCGGCAAGGTGAAGTACACGGTGGCGTACGCGGGCGACGACGACCACACCGCCGGGAAGGCCTCCGACACCGTCGACGTCTCCCGCGCCAAGCCGACGCTGAGCATCAACAACAACGGCAAGGTGTACTCGTACGGCAAGGACGTGAAGTTCACGGCCCACCTCGGTACGACGTACAAGAACCGCACGGTCGAGATCTGGGCCGACCCGTTCGGCTCCGACAAGCCCAACAAGCTGGTGAAGTCGGGGAAGGTCAACTCCGACGGCAACCTGTCGGTCGTCCTGGACCTGAAGCGGGACACCAAGGTCACCGCCAAGTTCGCCGGCGACGCCCGCTACCAGCCGCGGTCGGTGACCAGCACGGTCGGCGCCAAGGTGAGCGTGTCCACCTCGGTCAGCCGCCACTACAAGACGAAGAGCACGTGGGGCCACACGTACTACTTCTTCCACAAGTCCAAGAACCCGCTGGTCACGACGGAGATGCCGTACTACCCGGGCCGGCAGCAGAAGTTCGAGTTCCAGGTGTACTACCAGGGCACCTGGTACGCCGGTGACTCCGAGTACTTCGGCATGGGCTCCGACGGCGTCTCCCAGGTGGAGATCACCGGCAACCACAGCGAGGACATCGGCTGGCGCTTCCGGGTCCGCTCCTCGTACATCAACGGTTCCTCGGGTGACACCGTGAACTCCACCACGCACGGCGCGTGGAAGTACCTCACGTTCACCAGCTGAACCAGCTCAACCAGCCGAGGCTCAGCCCTGGGTCTGGAGCTGCCGCAGGTGCTGCTGGACATGGTCCAGCGCGCCCTGTGTGCGCCCCGGCACCCTGAGCCGCAACTCCGCGAGCGCGGGCCCGAGTTCACGGGCCCGCGCCGTGTCGTCGATGCGCCCCCACTGGTGGTGGGCGCGGTCCACGGCCGCCTCCACCGCGGGCGCCTCGGGCGGCTGCCCGGCGGCCAGCCGGGCCGAGGCCACGGTCAGCCAGGTACGGCAGCTGCGCGCCGGGTCGCCCGCGAACATCGCGAGGTCCGCGCGCACCTCCGCCCAGTGCAGCGCGTCCTCGGAAGCCGGCCCGTACGCGCGCACGGCGGCCTCCTCGTGGCGCGCGGCGAGCGCGTCGGCATCGGCGTGCCGCCCGGCCCGGACGGCGGCACTGATCTCGGCATGCGGGTCGGCGGCCCCGTGCCGCCCGGAGGAGGCCAGCACCAGGTCCCGGTGGGCGCCCTCGTCGGCGATCCGGGCCAGCGCCTGCTCGTGCAACCGCTCCAGCGGGGGACGCGAACCGCTGCGCAGCAGGGTCGCCACCGCCTTCATGTAGGACGGCGAGGCCACCTGGCGGCGGGACGGCGGCGGCGCGATCCGGCCGAAGACGGCGTTGTTCCGGCCGGAGTCCAGCGGGGTGCCGTGCAGGTGCTCCCAGGTCTCGGCGTCCGCGTGCAGGTCGACGACCAGGGTGGTCGCGCCGGAGGGGCGCAGCCGCAGCTCCTCGCGGACCCAGTGCCAGGGCAGGGCCGTGTAGCGGACGGTCGCCGGGGTGGTGCGGGCCAGCGCCAGGTGGGGCAGGCGCTGGCGGCGGTCGAGCTGGAGCTGCCCGGTGACGAAGACGGTCAGCGGACCGGGGGCGGCCGCGGCGGCGCGCAGCCGGGTGAGCACGGCCTGCGGGTCGAGCGGGTCGGCGAGTTCGACCACGTTCGCGGTGTCGGTGCCGGACAGCACGGCAGGGGCGACGGCCGCCAGCACGGGGAGCACGGAGGCCGCGTCCACCAGGCGCCCCTTGCCCATCGGCGAGGCCGCGAGCAGCAGCACGGTTCCGGGCATCGTCCCCCCTTGATCGGCCGGCGCGTTGATCGGTCAGAGCAGCACCGTAACCGCTGCGGCCGCGAAGGTGGGTGTCAGGCCGTGAAACGTCCGCCCGGCCAGGTCCCCTCGACGCGCCGTACCGCGAAGATCGTGGTGTCGTCCGCCAGGCGGCCGCCGCTGTGCCGCAGCACACCCTCGCGGACCAGGCGGACCAGTCTGCGGGGCCGGGCGGCGTCCGGGTCGGCGGCGGTGGCGCGGGCGACCTCGCCGACGAGGTCGTAGAAGACGCCGTGGCCGTCGCGGGCCTCGGTCACGCCGTCCGTGGTGAGCAGCAGGGTCTCGCCGGGGCCGAAGGGCACCCGGGCGGCGAGCGGCGGGCCCGCGGCGGGCATCAGTCCACCGAGGCCCAGCGGGAGCCGGTCACGGGCCGGCAGGGGGCGTACGCCGCCCGGGCCGACCGCGAGCGCGGGTTCGTGGCCGAAGCCGACGACCTCGACCGTGCCGTCGTCCACCACGGGGAAGCCGATCAGCACGGCGGTGGCGAACCGGTCGCCGTCGTCACGGCCCAGGGCGGTGGTGAGGTAGCGGTGCCGGCCCATGCGCACCTCGAGGCGGGCGGCGACGGTCGCCAGATCGGACTCGTGGTAGCCGACCTCCCGGAACGTGCCGAGCAGCGCGGCCGCCGCCTCCACCGCGCCCAGCCCCTTGCCCTGCACGTCACCGAGGAGGACACGGGTGCCGTGCGGGCCGATCTGGATGTCGTAGAAGTCGCCGCCGACGCGGGCGACGGTGTCGGCGGCCAGGTAGGCGGCGGCGTGCTCCAGGCCGCCCCAGCCCGGGGGCAGCGGGCGCAGCACGGTGCGGCGGGTGGTCTCGGCGATGTCCTGCATGTGCAGCATGTGCCGCTCGCCGCGCAGCCGGAGCGCGCAGGCCAGCGTGGCGAGGATGCCGCCGAGGGCGACGAGGACGAAGTCGGGCCAGCCCACGTTGTACTGGTGGAACCAGCGGCTGTCCACGAGCGCGTAGCCGACGGCCGCGAGAACACCGAACACAGCTGTGGTCCACAGCCCGCACAGCGCGGCGGCGATCCCGGGCACCAGGATGATCCAGGAGCTGATCCGGAAGTACGTGGGGGAGTTGACGTCGATCAGCATGATGCCGACGAGCAGCAGCAGCGGCACCACCCAGCCGACGCTCCGCCCACGGATCTCCAGGAGCTGCCGTCGGCGCAGGTCCTCGCGGTCGCCCACGGTGATCAGTGCGGACCGCCCTTCATGTCCTCAGCGAAGCACGGGAGCGGCCGGGCCGCATCCGGGGGACCCGGGCTCCCCGCCGACTTGCCAGGGCACTCCCCGGGGGTGTGCCCTGTAAGGCAGGGGCGAGGGGAGAGAGAGGAGAGCTCTCATGGCTCATGCGGCACCCACGTCACGCGAAGTGGCCCGGTACGGCGGCCCGCCCGACGTCTTCGGCGCGCGGACCCACGCGACGGCCAGGTGGGCGGTCCCCCTGGCGCTCGCCCTGGTGTACGGGTACTGGGCCGCCGCCAACACCCGCTACGGCGGCCCCATCACCGGCTGGAACGTCCTGTTCGGCTTCGTGACCGCGATCGTGTTCTTCGTCCTGTACCTGGGCGTGCAGGCCGTCGGCCCGCACGTGCGGCGCGAGGTGCACGCCTTCCTCTGGGCGGCCCTGTGGGGCAGCGCGACCGGTTTCCTGTTCAGCCTGAGCGGCCGCGGCCACACCGTCCTGGCGTCCACGGTCCTGGCCCTGGCGGTCGCCGCGCCCGTGTTCATGGCGGTGTTCTACCGCTATTACACCCACGAGGACGCCGCCGGGCACCGGATCAGGTGACCCGGGCGGGACCCCGGCCGCACGGGGTCCCTCGAACGCACCCGTCCGGCTCGCGCGTCCCGGTTTCCGGCCGTGTCCTGGGAGGGTGTCCCCCCGTGCGAGGAGTGCCCTCTCGGCCGTCCTGATCACCCTGTCGTGCCTGCTCGTCCCCGTCGGCGCGCTGGGGAGCTGGGTGGCGTACGGACTCGCCGACACGGGCCGGTACGTCACCGCCGTGGCGCCGCTCGCCGGCGACCCGGACGTACGGGACGCCATCGCGGACACGGCGGCGGACAGCATCCTGCGCGAGGCCGGCGTGGGCGGAGCGCTGCGCGGCACCGTACGCCCCTTCGTCCGCGACGCGGTGCGCTCCTTCACCCGGACCCGCGCCTTCCGCCTGGCCTGGGACGCCGGCAACCGGGCCGCCCACGACGCCGTGCTGCGGGCGCTGCGCGACGACCGCGCCGTGCCCGACCGGCCGGTCACCGTCGATCTCGCCCCCGTCACCGCACAGGTCAAACGGCAGCTCACCCACGACCACGTGCCGCTGGCCGCCCACATCCCGGTCGCGCACACCGCGGTGCCCGTCCTCCCGGCCCGGGAGCTGGGCCGGCTCCGAAAGGGGTTCCACGTGCTCGAAGTCGCCGGTTTCTGGCTGCCCGTCGCGGCCGTCGTCTTCGCCGCCGCCGGGATCGTCCTCGCCGTCCACCGCCGCCGCGCGGTCACCGCCGCCGCCCTCGGCACCGCCCTGGGCGGCGCCCTGCTCGCCCTCGCCCTCACCGTCGGCCGCCGCCTCACCCTCGCCGACCTGCCCGACGACGTCTCCCCGCCGGCGGCGGGCGCCGTCTACGACGCCCTCACCGAAACCCTGCGCACGGTCGCCTGGCTGCTGCTCGTCTGCGGTCTGACGGTGGCCCTGGCCGCCCGGCTCACCCGCCGCCTGCGCCTTTCGAGGACCTCACCCCAGCCGCCACCCCCGCCGGAGTCCGCGGCGCCCACACCGCCCCCGCCTCCGGCACCGACACGAGCCCGGGTCTGACGGCACCCGGCGGGACAGCGGTCTTCCGCCGCGGCGGCCGTCCGGCGGGACAGCGGTCTTCCGCCGCGACGGCCGTCCGGCGGCCGTCGCGGCGGCGGGATACCGGAGGCCGGCCACAACTCCCCCTGCTCGGCTGGCCCGTCGCTAGGGTCGCCGGCATGACCTCCTTCCTCGCGTACGCGGACGAAGGTCCCGAAGTTCCGCACGGGCTCCCCCTCGTCCCCGTCCACGGCCACCCCTTCGACCGCACCATGTGGGCCCCGCAGCTCGAGGCCTTCTCCGCCTCCCGCCGAGTGATCGCCCCCGACCTGCGCGGCTACGGCGCCTCCCCCGTCGTCCCCGGCACCACCCCGCTCGCCCGGTCCGCGCAGGACGTCGCCGAGCTGCTGGACGACCTGCGGGTGGCGTCCTTCGTGCTCGCCGGGCTGTCCATGGGCGGGCAGATCGTCAGGGACTGCTACCGGCAGTTCCCCGAGCGGATACGGGGCCTGGTCCTCGCCGACACCTTCCCGGCGGCGGAGAGACCCTCCACCAGCGGGAACGACCATCGAGGCGGCCGGGCGGGCCCGGCCATAATGGGCGCATGGCACGCGAGTTCCCGATCGGCCTCACCCCTCCAGACTGGCTGGTCCGGAACCTCCAGCCCCAGCAGGCACCCGTCAACCGGCCCGCCGTGGCCCGCGCCGCCGTCGCCATGGCGACACCCCTGGCCGTCGGACTCGCGACCGGACACGTCGCCTACGGCGCCCTCGCCTCCATGGGAGCCCTGTCCGGCGTCATCGGCGACACCGCCGACGCCTACCGCATGCGGATCCTCAACATCGCGGTCCCCCAGCTCTTCGGCGCGGTGGGCGTGACCCTGGGGGCGCTGGTGTACGGCCGGGGCTGGCTCGCGGTCGCCGCGGTCACCGTCGTCGCGCTGCTCTCCGGGATGATCTCGACCATCGGCGCGGTGGCCTCCGTGTCCGGCCTGCTGCTGCTCCTGGACTCCGTGATCGGAGCGGGCCTGCCCCTGCCCGGCCCCTGGTGGCTGGCCCCCGCCCTGATGACCGGCGGCGGCCTGCTCGTCCTGCTGCTCGCCCTGCTGGCATGGCCGCTGCGGTCCGGGGTGCCCGAGCGGACGGCGGTGGCGGACACCTACCGGACCGTGGCGGAACTGCTGACGGTGTCCGCCACCGCCGACACGAAGGCGTACGACGCCGCCCGCCGCACCGTCACCCAGTCCCTGAACCAGTCGTACGACCTGATCCTCGGCCGCCGCGCCCGTCACCACGGCCGCAGCCGCGAACTGACCCGCCTGCTCGCCCAGTTGAACGCCATCACCCCGGTCGTGGAGGCGGCACCCGCCGCCCACCAGGCGGGCAGGCCACTGCCGCCCGAGGTCCCGGAAACGGTCCGCCACCTGGCCCAGGCGGTCGAAACCGGCTACACCGGCCCGATAGGGCTGTCCGCCCTGTCCGTCCCCACCACCGAGACGGCCCGGGCCGTCGACCACGCCCTGCGTCACGCGGCCGAGGTCGTCACCTCCCCCGACGTCGACCCGCGCGGCATCGACGACCGCCTCGGCCGCCCGGCCGCCCTCGGCATCCGCACCGCCCGCGCCGCCCGCAACGTCGTCCTCTCCGCGGGCTCCTGGCGCTACGGCCTGCGCCTCGCCCTGTGCATCGGCATCGCCCAGGCCCTGGTCTCGATCATCCCGGTGCCCCGCTCCTACTGGGTCGCCCTGACCATCACCTTCGTCCTCAAGCCGGACTTCGGCTCGGTCTTCTCCCGGGCGCTGCTGCGCGCGCTCGGCACGGTGGCCGGCCTGGTCGTCGCGGCGGCGGTACTGGCGGTGGTGCCCAGGGGCTGGTGGGACGTACTGGTCATGCTGCTCCTGGCCGCCCTGATCCCGGCGCTCACCCCCCGGGGCTACGGCTACCAGACGGCGGCGATCACCCCGGTGATCCTGCTCCTCTCGGACCTCCTCAACCACCAGGGCACGGCCCTGCTCCTGCCTCGCCTGGTGGACTCCCTGCTCGGCTGCGCGATCGCCCTGACCGCCGGCTACCTCCTGTGGCCGGAGAGCTGGCACACGCGCGTGGGCGACCGGCTGGCCAACGCGGTCGCGGACACGGCCCGCTACGTGGAGAGGGCGTTCGGCGAAGCCCCGGAGACGACGGCGGATCCGGCCTCCCGGGCCCGCATGCGCCGCCGCCTCTACCGTGATCTCTCCGTCATCCGTACGGAGTTCCAGCGCGCCCTGACCGAACCCCCGCCCACCGGCCGCCGGGCCGCGGCCTGGTGGCCGCTGGTCGTCGCCGTGGAACGCATCGTCGACGCCACGACGGCGGCCCGGGTCCGTGTGGGCCACGGTGCGGCCCCGCCGTCCTCGGCCGAAGTCGCCCAGGTGGCCCTGCAGTTGAGGGAACTCTCGGACGGCGTCCGGCACGCCGAGTCCCTGATCGCCGTCCGCACCGATCTCACCGGCCCGGCCGGCAGCGTCCTCGAACCCCTGCGCCAGGAAGTCGCGGCGGCCAGGGCCATCGCCTCCCCGCGCTGACCCCGCCCAAGATCCCCGGCGAGTGCCGCTAACCTTACGTGTCCGTCCTGGCCAGGGATTGACGGGCTTACCTCAGTGAAGGGTTGCGCACATGGGCATTCTCACTCTCCTGCGGAACGCGTTCGGCCGGTCACGCAAGGGGCGTGCCGCCGAAGCAGAGGGTGCGGACAGCACGCCTTCGCCGGAACCGACCGTCCCGTCCTCCTCCCCGGAACCCCAGCCCACGGCCACGCCGCAGGTCCCGGAGCCCCGCCGGGCCTCCCACGAGGAGGAGGACCGGGAGCACGACCTGGTCGCGGCGGCCTTCGACAAAGTGGCGGTACCCCGCCCCGCACAGCCCGCTGACGCGGCCGAACCCGCGGCCGAACCGGCGGCCGAGGTAGAGGTCGAGGTCGAGGGCCAACCCGCGATCAAGATCGAACTGGAACCACTGCCGACACCGACCCCCGAGCCCGAACCCGCCACGGAGCCGAAGCCCGAGACGGAGACCCCTGCGGAGACCGAGCCCGCGGCCGAGGCCCAGCCCGAGGCTGAGACCGCTGCGGAAACCGAGCCCGAGGCGGAGACCGAGGCTGCCACGGCGACCGAGCCCGAGGCGGGGACCGCTGCGGAAACCGAGCCCGTGGCCGAGGCGGAGCCCGAGCCTGCGGCCGAGGTGACCCCGGAGCCGGAGCCCAAGCCGGAGGCAGAGGCGGAGCCCGAGCCCACCCCGGAAGCGGAGCCCAAGCCGGAGGTCGAGGCCGTCGCGGAGTCCGACACGGACACCGCCCCCGAGCCCGAGGCGGAGCCGACCACCGAAACCGCCCCGGAACCCGAGGCCGTCGCGGAGCCGGAGCCGGAGACCGCCCCCGAGCCCGAGGCTGAGGCGGAGCCCACTGCCGAAGCCACTCCCGAGGCGGAGCCGACCGCCGAAGCCACTCCCGAGCCCGAGCCCGAAGCCGCGGCCCAGCCCGAAGCCGCAGTCCAGCCCGAGCCGGAGGCCATCGCGGAGCCCGAGGCCGAGGCCGAGGCCGTCGCGGAGCCCGAGGCGGAGACCGAGCCCGTGGGCGAGGCGACCCCGGAGCCGATCACGGAACCGGAGCCCGCGCCGCAGGCAGAGGCACCGCAGACGGACGAGCCGACGGCCGCCGACGGCGAGGACGCCCCACAGGGGCCACCCGCACCCGACGACGAAAGCAGCACGGGTGGTGCGGGTGGGAACGAACCGGCCGAAGGCGAAGCCGAGGCCACCCCCCAGCCGGCCGCCGAGCCCGCCACCCCCCTCACCCACGTGGAGACCCACGCCCCCGGCCTGCTCACCGCCTACCACGCGGCCACCGCGGCCCTCGGCAAGAGCGCCGGCACCCGAGCGAAGCTCTACCTCGTCCTCGACCGCTCCGCGAGCATGCGCCCGTACTACAAGGACGGCTCCGCCCAGGCCCTCGCCGAGCAGACCCTCGCCCTCGCCGCGCACGTCGACCCCGAGGCCACGCTCCCGGTCGTCTTCTTCTCCACGGAAGTGGACGGCACCGGCGAGCTCACCCTCACCGAGCACGAGAACAAGATCGACGATCTGCACGCAGGGCTCGGGCGCATGGGCCGCACCAGCTACCACGCCGCCGTCGAAGCCGTACTCGCCCTGCACGACAAGACCGCCGACCCCACCGCCCCCGCCCTGGTGGTCTTCCAGACGGACGGCGCCCCGGATGCGAAGACCCCCGCCACCCAGTCCCTCACCGAGGCCGCGAAGACCCACCCCGGCGTGTTCTTCTCCTTCGTCGCCTTCGGCGAGCACGACAACAAGGCGTTCGACTACCTCCGCAAGCTGAAGACCGACAACGCGTCCTTCTTCCACGCGGGCCCGACCCCGCGCGAGCTCACGGACACGGAGCTCTACGAGGGCGTACTGGCGAACTGGCGCCCGTAACGACCTGCGCACCCTCCGTTCCCGCTCCGCATCGGGTCACCACCTCGATCGCCGTCCGCTTCCACTCCGTAAAACGGGAAGCGGGCGGCGTGGTCGTGTCGGCTACGATTTCAAGGTTCGCAGACGAGTGGGACGGCTCGAAGAACGACCGCCCGTCACCCCACGTACCGACCCTGGAGCAGCCCGCGATGGCTCGACACCTCATCACCAGCGCCCTTCCGTACATCAACGGGATCAAGCACCTGGGCAACATGGTGGGGTCCATGCTCCCGGCGGACGTGTACTCCCGGTACCTCCGCCAGCGCGGCCACGACGTCCTGTACATCTGCGCCACCGACGAGCACGGCACCCCCGCCGAGCTGGCCGCCAAGGAGCAGGGCCTGCCGGTCGACGAGTTCTGTGCCCAGGCGCACGACGCCCAGAAGGCGGTCTACGACGGCTTCGCCCTGGCCTTCGACCACTTCGGCCGCAGCTCCTCCCCGGAGAACGTGGAGATCACGCAGCACTTCGCCCGCAAGCTGAACGAGAACGGCTTCATCGAAGAACGCGCGATCCGCCAGGTCTACTCGCCCGCCGACGGTCGCTTCCTCCCGGATCGCTACGTCGAGGGCACCTGCCCGCACTGCGGCTACGACAAGGCCCGCGGCGACCAGTGCGAGAACTGCACCCGCGTCCTGGACCCGACGGACCTGATCAACCCGCGTTCGGCGATCTCCGGCTCCACGGACCTGGAGGTCCGCGAGACCAAGCACCTTTTCCTCCTGCAGTCGAGGCTGCAGCACGAGGTGGAGGAGTGGGTCGCGGCCCACGAGGAGGAATGGCCGCAGTTGGCGGCGTCCATCGCCCGCAAGTGGCTGACCGAGGGCCTGCACGACCGCGCGATCACCCGGGACCTGGACTGGGGCATCCCGGTCCCGGCCGACACCTGGCCCGAGCTGGCGGCCGAGGGCAAGGTCTTCTACGTCTGGTTCGACGCCCCGATCGAGTACATCGGCGCGACGAAGGAGTGGGCCGCCGCCACCGGCGGCGACTGGAAGTCGTGGTGGTACGACGTCGACGCGGAGGTCCGTTACACGGAGTTCATGGCGAAGGACAACGTCCCCTTCCACACGGTGATGTTCCCGGCGACCGAGCTGGGCGTCCGCGAGCCGTGGAAGAAGGTCGACTACGTCAAGGCCTTCAACTGGCTGACGTACTACGGCGGTAAGTTCTCCACCTCCCAAAAGCGCGGTGTCTTCACCGACCACGCTCTGGAGATCCTGCCCGCCGACTACTGGCGCTACTTCCTGATGGCCAACGCCCCCGAGTCGGACGACTCGTCCTTCACCTGGGAACACTTCACCGCCACGGTCAACAAGGACCTCGCCGACACCCTCGGCAACTTCGTCAACCGGGTGCTCTCCTTCTCCCGCAAGCGCTTCGGCGAGGAGGTGCCCGCGGGCGCCGAGCCGGGTGAGGCGGAGCGCAAGCTCGGCGAGGAGATCGCCCGTCTCCTCGCCGATTACGAGGAGCACATGGAGGCCCTGCAGTTCCGCAAGGCCTCCGCCGCCCTGCGCGCCCTGTGGTCGGCCGGCAACTCCTACCTGGAGGAGAAGGCCCCCTGGCTGGAGATCAAGACCGACCGGGAAGGCGCTGCCCTCACCCTGCGCACGGCGATGAACCTGATCCACCTGTACGCGGTGGTCTCCGAGCCCTTCATCCCGGCGACGTCCAAGGTGATGCGCGAGGCGTTCTCCCTGGCCGACGACACCGCGACCTGGGTCACTCCGGAGGAGGCGAAGTCGCTCTCCTCCGTACCGGCCGGCACCCCCTTCACCGTGCCCCCGGTCCTGTTCGCCAAGCTGACGGACGAGGACCTGGCGGCGTACAAGGAGCGGTTCGGCGGCACCGAGGGCTGACCTCCCGGTACGCGGGCCGGCGGGGCAATGGGAAGACATGGGCCAGAGGAGGCACACGAAGCCGCAGGTCGCATGATGTGCGGGTGGCCCATGTCCTCCCCTCGCAGTCCGCGCGAGGACACCCGGGCCCGGCGCACCTTCGAGCCGGAGCCCGTAGCCGAGGCCCGGGGCGACACCGAGCCTGAGCCGGTGGCCGCCCAGGCCGACGCCCTGCGACAGGACGTCGAGGCCGAGGACGGCCACCGCCGAGCCCGCCATCCCCCTCACCCCGGACCCACGTCCCCAGCCTGGTCCCCGCCTACAAGGCAGACACAACCGGGCCCGACAGCGCACCTCGTGATCGTCGAGATTGCTCCCATGGTCACATCGACACACGAGGCCTCACACCGCATCTTCCAGGAGCATCCCGAGGTCCTCGCCCCCGTCTTCAAGGCACTGGGCCTGCCGCCTCCGGCGAAATCGATCATCGAGGCGATGTCCCCGGACGCCACGGAAATCCGTCCCCTGGAACGCCGTGTGGACACCGTCCTGAAGGTCGAGCCGTCCGACGGCGACCGGTTCATGGTCGCCGTCGAGAAACAGACCGAACCGGTCCCGGGCAAAGGAATCAGCTGGGCGTACTACGTCGCCCACCTGCATGCGAAGTTCGGACTCCCGGTGCTGCTGGTCGCGGTCTGCCACAGCAAGCGGACCGCGAAGTGGGCGGCAGGGCCGTTCGAAAGCCGCGTCGGCCCCTGGGCCACCCAGGTGACGCGCCCGTTCGTCCTGGGTCCCCACAACGTTCCGGAGATCACCGACGTGTCGATGGTCACCGAGAATCCGGCGCTGGCGACGATCTCCGCCATCGTGCACTGCGAGAGCGAGAACCACCCCGCCATACTGAACATGCTGGCCGACGGAATCCGGTTCTTCGACAAGGCCACAGCGAAATACTGGTGTGAGTTCGTGGAAATCGGCCTGGAGGACACTCCGGCCAGGGAGACATGGAAAGGGCTTCAGAAAATGATCGCCACCTACTTCCCCGGCCGGGGAACCCTCTTCGAGCAGACGTACCTGGAGGGCGAGGCCAAGGGCGAGGCCAAGGCCATCCTTCGCTTCCTCGAAGCACGGGGCGTCTCCGTCCCCGAGGAGGCCCGGGACCGCATCGCCGACTGCACCGACCTCGACCTCCTCAACCGCTGGCTGGACCGGACGCCCCACGTGGAGAGCGTCGACGAGTTGTTCGCAGAAGAGCCGGAGGTCTCCGAGGCCACGTCCGACGGGCCCCTCACATGAATCGGCGGCTGCTGGTCGACCAAATGAGCCCCGAGCTCCAAGAGAAGGTGAGGAGTCGCCACCTGACCACCGCCTTCTGCATGGTCATCGGGGTGCCTCCCGAGGAGGCGATCGCCGACCAGAACGCACATCTGAACGAAATCAGCCGGCGCGATTCTCTGTCCCTCGACGACGTCACCTTGCTGCGCGCCTTGGCGGGTGACTGGACCGATGAGTACAGGATGGCGTGGAGGGCCGGCTTCGCGGAGGGGCGGGCCACGGCAGTCCTGCGGACCCTGCAGAGGCGAGGCATCGAGGTCACCGCCAACACCTGGGAACGCATCACCGCCTGCACCGACCTGGCGGTCCTCGCCCGCTGGATGGACTTGGCCTTCGCTGTCAGGAACGCCGAAGAACTGTTCACCACGCAGCCGGGCCACGCCCAGCCGACCTCTCCCTGAACCGCCACCACCAGTTGCCTCACGGGCCCTGGCCAAACGCTACGACAGTGTGCCCCGCTGCTGGTGACATCCAGACTCGGGGCGCGCTGTTGGGGCGTCAGCCTTCCACGGCGTAGGGCACGAAGTCCGCCCAGGCCCGGGGTGTGAGTGCCAGGCGGGGGCCTTCGACGTTCTTGGAGTCGCGGATGTGCACCGTGCCGGGGGTGAGAGCAAGCTCGACGCAGGAATCACCTTCATTGCCATCGCTGTAGCTGCTCTTGAACCACGCCAGTTCGGAGGCTTCCCCGGCGGAGGCTTTGCGGATCATGTGTCTCCCAGCAGTTGCTCGATGAAGGCCAGTGACTCCCGTGGCGGGAGAGCCTGCGCCCGGATGGTTCCATAGCGCAGTTCCAGGATGCGTAGCTGCCTCGGATCAGAGGTCGGACGCCCGTTGAAGGCACCATCGGCGCGCCCCATCGCTGTGCCGTCCTCGAACTTCAGCAGCTCGATCCTGCCATCCAGGCCCGGATGGACCTCGCAGTGCGTCGGCATCACCTGGAGGGTGACATTTCGCAACTGGCCCACCTCCAGCAGATGTTCGAGCTGCCGTCGCCAGACCATTGTGCCCCCGAGAGGGCGGCGCAGCGGCGCCTCCTCCAGGACGAAGCTGAGGACGGGAGCCGGCTGCTTGCTGAAGACAGACTGCCTGGCCACTCGAGCAGCCACCATTCGCTCCACCTCGTCCTCGGAGTAGGGAGGCTGACGCGACTCGAACGCCGCCCTGGCGTGCTCCGATGTCTGCAAGAGGCCGCTGATGCTGTGGCACACGTACAGCCCGATCTCCACAGCCCGCGCCTCAACCTGGGCCAGCTCCCGAACCGTCTTCGGATACCGGACCTTCTTCACATCCTCCCAAGCCGCCGCAATCAGCCCACCCGCCCCCAACACCTCGTCGGCCTTGTCCAGGTACTCCTGCCGGGGAATCCGCTTCCCGCCCTCGACCTTGTAGACCAGGTCTTCCCCGTACCCGACCGCCACCGCGAAGTCGGCGACCCGCATCCCCACGGACTCCCGTCGCAGCCTCAACTGCCTTCCCACCGTGGCGAGAACGGCCACGCCCCACTCGTCGTCCGGGTCCACCTCCCACCCCGGCTCGTCCGCCTCGGTCCGGAGCCGCACCGCCTCGCCGTCCACCGACATACCGCACCCCTCTGTCGTACCGCCGTGCCGTAGCGCCTGTACCCGTAGGCCCCTTTCCGACGGTTCGGACAACAGCCGACAAGCCTCGGACAGTCACCCTACGTATCAGCGCTGTCACTGTTCACGGTAAGCGCACACCACCACGCTCGGTCACGTGAACAGCGAAAAGTCCACCCAACTCCTCTCGCCCACCGACCACTTCAGCGTGCTCCTGTCACCCACCCCGCGCGGCGCCCGCCTCGCCCGGCTGCTCGCCACGGACTGGATGCGCACGCGTGACCTGCCCCACCGCGTAACCGAAGCCGCCGAACACCTCGTAGCCGAACTCGCCGCCAACGCCGCCACCCACGGCCGGCTCCCCGGACGCGACTTCCGCCTCGCCCTGCTGGCCCGCCACGTGACCCTCCGCATCGAGGTCACGGACACCCGGGGTGACGACCTCCCGCGCCGCTACGCACCCACCCCCGACGGCGAGTCAGGCCGCGGCCTGCTCCTCGTCGACGCCCTCGCCGACCGCTGGGGCGTGAAGCTCGGACCGGTCCCCCGCAAGACCGTATGGGCGGAACTCGACCTGTCACGTACCTGACCTGCGGAAACGGCACACGCACCGGAGCACGACCCCGTGTGCTCCGGTGCCGTCGGCGGTCTTAACCAAGGACCACGAGAGGGAAAGAAACCGCACCAAGCCCCACCCCTCCCGCCCATGGCACACGCTCGGCACAGCGCTCACTCGGGTGGGTGAACATCACCGGCTCAGCTGGATTCCTGACGGGGCGTCTGCCCTACGCTCAGCGCAACACGACACAGCACGACCCCAGACACACGACGGCCCTCGCCGGGACTGGCATCCCATTGCGAGGGCCTGACCACCAAGGAAGCAGAACCTTCCCGATGGATACCCAAAACATTAGCGCGCGCCCGCGCGTCCGGTCCCGTATCAGCGGGAAAAACCACCCGCACGCGCACTCCGGCGGCGTCATCCACGACAACGCCCGCCACACCACGCGCTTCACGGTGATCGGCAACCACCTCACCCAGCACCCGGACCTGTCGCTCCTGGCGATCGGACTGGCCTGCCACATCCAGTCGCTGCCCACCGGCTCCCCCGTCGACATCAAGTCCCTCACCGCCCGCTTCAAGGAGGGGCCCACCCGGATCGCCGCCGCCCTGAACGAGCTGGAGGACCACGGCTACCTGCGCCGTACCCGCGAACGCACGGAGAAGGGCCGCATCGTCACCCGTACGGTCTCCTGCAACCAGCCGGACCGGTACCGCGACCGGAACGCGTCCGTACCACCCACAGCCAAGCTCCCGACGCAGCCCCCGACCAGGCCCCCCGCCCGTCCCACGGCCACCGCCCCGCAGCGGAAACCCGCACGCCCCCGCGCCCTCCCCGCCGTACCGAAGCCCGCGTACACCTCCCCCGCCCTCCTCCAGACGGCCACCGAAGTCCTCGCCGGCCTGCGCCGCGCAGACCCCCGCCTGCTCCTCTCCGCCACCGACGCCGAACACCTCGCCCCCGGTGTCGTCGCCTGGCTGGAACGGGACCTCACCCCCACGGCCGTACGCCACGCCCTGACCAGCGACCTGCCGATGGAGCCCCTGCGCCGCCCGGCCGCCTTCCTGGCCCACCGCCTCACCGCTCGGCTCCCGCCCCTGCCACCGTTCCGCGCCCCCGAACCACCCCCGCCCGTCCGTCACCCCATGCGCAACTGCGACACCTGCGACCGCGGCTACCGGGGCCCCGATCCACGCAAATGCGGTGACTGCCGGACCCCCACGCACCACTGAAACCAAGGAACCGAATGGTCAGCTCACCCCACGAGGCGATGCACCGCATCTTCCAGCAGTACCCGGACCTCTTCTCCGGAGTGGCCGAGGTACTCGGCCTCGACTTCCCCCGGCCCACCTCGTTCACCGTCCTGCCCAACGACCTCACCGAGACCAGCCCCGTCGAACGCCGCGTGGACACCCTCGTACGGCTGGAGACGGAGGACGACGAGCCGCTGCTCCTGGCGGTCGAGTCCCAGGGCGGGAAGGATCCGGACAAGCCCGCGAGCTGGGCGTACTACGCCTCGTACCTGCTCACGAAGTACCGGCTGCAGCCGATGCTGCTGGTCGTCTGCCAGGACCGCGCCACCGCGGAATGGGCCGCGCGCGAGGTCCGCTTCGGCCCTCGCCAGTGGCCCGTGCTGACCCTGCGGCCCCTGGTCGCGGGACCGCACAACATGCCGGTCATCACCGACCCGGCAGAAGTCCGCAAGGACCTCGTCCTCGCCACGCTGGCCGCGATCACCCATGCCAAGCATCCGGACGCGGGGGCCATACTCAAGTCAATGACGACCGTTCTGCGGGACACCCCGCAGAACGTCGCCAACCCGATCATCGAAGTCATCGCACAAGGCCTGGGCAAGAACCCAGCCGCACAACTGTGGAGGAAACTGGTGGCCGTGGACCTCTCCTTCTACAAGTCCCCCCTCTCCGAGGAAATCCGCGACGAAGGCCGAGCCGAAGGTCGGGCCGAAGGTCGGGCCGAAGGCCGAGCCGAGGACATCCTGGACGTCCTGGAAGTGCGCGGCATCGACGTCCCCGAAGCGGTCCGGGAACGCATCACCGGCTGCGGCGACCCCGAGACCCTGCGCCACTGGCACCGGCGCGCCGTCACCGTCTCGACAGCCGAAGCGATCTTCGACGATGAGTAGCGAATACGTAGCCGTGGACCTCTCCTTCTACAAGTCCCCCCTCTCCGAGGAAATCCGCGACGAAGGCCGAGCCGAGGGCGAGGCCCGCCGGGCCGCCGAGGACATCCTGGACGTCCTGGAAGTGCGCGGCATCGACGTCCCCGAAGCGGTCCGGGAACGCATCACCGGCTGCGGCGACCCCGAGACCCTGCGCCACTGGCACCGGCGCGCCGTCACTGCCCCGACAGCCGAAGCGATCTTCGAAGGCCGGTAGTCACGAGACACCGGCCGGTCACACCGGTCGGTGTCCCACGGCCTCTGGCGCCCGACGTGCAAGGTACGGCTTACGAACCCGTGGCCGCCGGTGCGGGAAGGTTGCCGCGACTGGGGAAGACTCTCCAGGGTGAACCTGCCGCACCCTGCCCGACCCGCGCACCCGGAGGCCCACCTCCGCCTCCTCGCCGACGTCTTCGCCGTGGCCGCGCCCGTTCCGCTGGCCCTGGCCGGCGGCTACGCGCTGCAGGCGCACGGCCTGCTCGAGCGCCCGCACGCGAACGTCGACCTGGCCACCGAGAGCACCGAGCCGATGGACCGGATCGCCCGCGCGCTCGGCGACGCGCTGACCGCGCGGGGCCGTGACGTGACGCTCCGGGACGCGGACCCGCTCTCCGCCCACCTGACGGTCACGGACCCGCAGACGGGCGCCACCGCCACCGTCACCGCTCTGGCCCTGCACAAGGAGACCTTCTGGAGCCCGCCCGTCCCGACCCCCTACGGCCCGGCGCTCTGTCTGGAGGACGCGGTCGGCACCAAGATCCGGGCCCTGTACGACCGCGGCCTCGCCGTCGACCTGGTCGACGCGCGGGCCGCCTCCGCCCGCTTCTCCTGGCCCGAGCTGGAGGAACTGGCCCGCCGCCACGCCAGGGACGAGTTCGACCTGCCCACGCTCCAGAGCCGCCTGGAGGGCATGGACTACTACGCGGACTCGGCGTTCCGGGCGTACGGCCTGGCGGACGACGAGGTCACGGACCTGCGCGCCTGGGCCCTGGCCTGGTCGACGGAGATCGCCGAGCGGCTGCTCGAGGAGGGCGCCTCGCCGGACGAACCGGGGGAGTGAGCCGGCGGCTCCGGAACCGCCCCGTCGCGCGCACGGAGAAGGGCTCGGAACCGGCGTCGGTCCCGAGCCCCTCCTCCCGCACGTGCCTTACTTGGGCTGCGGCTTGCGCACCGACAGGTGCAGCTCCTTCAGCCGTGCCTCCTCCAGCTCCGTCGGCGCGCCCATCATCAGGTCCTGGGCGTTGCCGTTGAGCGGGAAGGCGATGGTCTCGCGGATGTTGGGCTCGTCCGCGAGGAGCATCACGATGCGGTCGACGCCGGGGGCGATGCCGCCGTGCGGCGGGGCGCCGAAGCGGAAGGCGCGCAGCATGCCGGCGAACTTCTCCTCGACGGTCTCGCGGTCGTAGCCCGCGATCTCGAAGGCCTTCAGCATGATCTCCGGCTCGTGGTTCCGGATCGCGCCGGAGGACAGCTCGACGCCGTTGCAGACGATGTCGTACTGCCAGCCCAGGATGTCCAGCGGGTCCTGGGTCTCCAGGGCCTCCAGGCCGCCCTGCGGCATGGAGAACGGGTTGTGCGAGAAGTCGATCGCGCCGGTGTCCTCGTCCTTCTCGTACATCGGGAAGTCGACGATCCAGCAGAAGCGGAAGACGTTCTCCTCGAAGTGCCCGGCCCGCTTGGCGGCCTCGACCCGCACCGCGCCCATGATCTTCGAGACCTCGTCGAACTCGCCCGCGCCGAAGAAGACGGCGTGGCCGGGGGCCAGGGAGAGCCGCTTGGTCAGCTCGGCGACGTTCTCCTCGGTGAGGAACTTCGCGATCGGGCCGGTCAGCGAGCCGTCGTCCGTCACGCGGACCCAGGCCAGGCCCTTGGCGCCGAGCGACACGGCGAACTCGCCGAGCTGGTCGAAGAACTTCCGGGGCTGCGCCGCGACGTCCGGCACGGCCAGCGCGCGCACGTGCTTGCCCGCGAACGCCTTGAAGTCCGAGCCCTCGAAGACGTCGGTGATGTCCACCAGCTCGAGCTTCGCCCGCAGGTCCGGCTTGTCCGAGCCGTACTTCAGCATCGCCTCGCGGAACGGGATCCGCGGGAAGGGCGAGGTGACGTGGCGGCCGTTGCCGAACTCCTCGAACAGCTCGGTCATCAGCTGCTCGATCGGCCGGAAGACGTCCTCCTGCTCGACGAAGCTCATCTCGACGTCGAGCTGGTAGAACTCGCCCGGCGAGCGGTCCGCGCGCGCGTCCTCGTCGCGGAAGCAGGGCGCGATCTGGAAGTAGCGGTCGAAGCCGGAGATCATCAGCAGCTGCTTGAACTGCTGCGGGGCCTGCGGCAGGGCGTAGAACTTGCCGGGGTTCAGACGGGACGGGACGACGAAGTCGCGGGCGCCCTCGGGGGAGGTCGCGGACAGGATCGGCGTCGCCATCTCGTTGAAGCCGAGCGCCGTCATCTTGTGGCGGATCGCCGAGATCACCGCCGTGCGCAGCATGATGTTGCGGTGCATGCGCTCGCGGCGCAGGTCCAGGAAGCGGTACTCCAGGCGCCGCTCCTCGTTGACCCCGTCCTCGGTGTTGATGGTGAAGGGCAGCGGCTGGGCGGCCCCCAGCAGCTCGACCTCGCCGACCTCGACCTCGACCTCACCGGTGGGCAGGTCGGGGTTCACGTTCTCGGTTCCACGTGAAACGACCTTGCCGTCGACGCGGACCGTCGACTCCTTGGAGACCTTGTCGAGGGCCTCGTAGGCGGGCGTGCCGGGGCGGGCGACCAGCTGGGTGATGCCGTAGTGGTCGCGCAGATCGATGAAGAGGATGCCGCCCAGGTCGCGCCGATTGTGCAGCCAGCCACTCAGCCGGACGTCGGTGCCGACGTCAGAGGCGCGGAGCTCGCCGCAGGTGTGGGACCTGTACCGATGCATCGTCGTTCATCCAGTCTTCGCGGATCGGGAATCTCCGGGGCCCGGTGCCCGGACCTCCCCAGGGTACCGGGCACCCCGAGATCGGCTCCCCACCGTTGATTCCCCGCGCTGATTCCCGCCGCCGGCTCCCTCCGCATGCGCGGGGCGCGGTCACGGAGGCGCGTAGCGGTCCGTGAGTTCGTTCACGACGCCGAAGCCGGCAGCGGTCAGCGGCACCGCCAGCAGCATGCCGACGATGCCGGCGGCGGACGCCCCGGCGGCGATCGCCAGCATCACCACCGCCGGGTGCATCTGCACGGTCCGGCTCTGGATGACCGGCTGGAGCACGTGCCCCTCCAGCACCTGCACGGCGAGGACGACACCCAGCGTCCACAGGGCGATGGCGACGCCACGGTCGGCGAGCGCGACCAGCACGGCGACCGCGCCGGAGAGGAACGCGCCGAGGTAGGGGATGTAGGCGCCGACGAAGACGAGCGCCCCGAGGCCGACGGCGCCGGGCACGTCGAGGATGAGCAGGCCGAGGGTGATGCAGAGGGCGTCGATGAGCGCGATGAGGCTGGTGCCGCGCATGAATCCCTCGACGCCCTCGTACGCGCGCCGCGCGGTGGCCTCCAGGGCGTCGGCACTTCCGCCCGGTGCGACGGACCTCAGCGTCTCGACGACGCGGTGGGAGTCCCGCAGGAAGAAGAAGACGAGGAACAGCGCCAGCACGGCCATGGCGATGCTCTCCCCGACCACGCTGACCCCGCTGATGACGTTCGAGGCGGCCGTTCCGCCGAACCTGCGCAGCAGTTCGCCCGAGTGTGCGGCGAGGTCGTCGAGCGAGGTGCCCGCCGGCCCCAGGTAGCGGGCGAGGCCCGCGGCGGCCTTCCTGAGCGAGGAGACGATCTGCTGCCCGTTGCCGATCAGCGCGGCGGCCACGACGTACACCGCGCCACCGACCACCGCCACCACGGCCACGCAGGTCAGCCCGGCCGCCACCGATCGCTGCACCCCGACCCCGACCAGCCGCCGGTGTACCGGCCCGAGCAGCGCGGTGCCCAGCAGGGCGAGCAGTGCGGGGACCACCGCCGTACGGAACTCCGCGCACAGCCGGATCACGACGAACACGACCCCGGAGACGAGCAGGATCACGGCGCACCAGGCGGCGAGCCGGCGGACGGCGTACGGGAGCAGCGGTCGGGGGTCCTGCACACGACCAGCGGATCACGCGCGGGCGGGGGTGTCCTACGGAGAGGGGCCGGGCGGGGGACACGGTGCCGGGCGCAGGCCGCCGAGCCGTGAGCCTCGGCGGCTCACGGCTCGGTCGGGTCGGGCAGGCGGGGGATGGCCGGCGGTCGGGGGCGGGCCTGCGGCCGGGGTCAGGCCTGCGGTCCGGTCTCCGTCATCCCGTGGACCGCGGGGATGGTGCCCAGGCGGCCCTTCTGGAAGTCCTCGAAGGCCTGCTGGAGCTCGTCGCGGGTGTTCATGACGAACGGGCCGTAGTGGGCCATGGGCTCGCGGATCGGCTGTCCGCCGAGGAGGACGACCTCCAGGTCCGGCGTGTGGGAGTCCTGCTTCTCGTCCGCGCGGAAGGTCAGCGAGGAGCCCGCGCCGAAGACGGCGGTCTGGCCCAGGTGGACCGGGCGGCGGTCCGCACCGACGGAGCCCCGGCCGGCCAGGACGTACGCCAGCCCGTTGAAGTCCTCCCGCCACGGCAGGGTGACCTCGGCGCCCGGCGCGACGGTCGCGTGGATCATGGTGATCGGGGTGTGCGTGATGCCGGGGCCCTGGTGGCCGTCCAGCTCGCCGGCGATGACGCGGAGCAGCGCGCCGCCGTCGGGGGTGGTGAGCAGCTGGACGTTGCCGCCGCGGATGTCCTGGTAACGCGGGGCCATCATCTTGTCCTTGGCGGGGAGGTTCACCCACAGCTGGAGGCCGTGGAAGAGGCCGCCGGACATGACGAGGGACTCCGGCGGGGCCTCGATGTGCAGCAGGCCCGAGCCCGCGGTCATCCACTGGGTGTCACCGTTGGTGATGGTTCCGCCGCCGCCCTGGCTGTCCTGGTGGTCGAAGACGCCGTCGATGATGTAGGTGACGGTCTCGAACCCGCGGTGCGGGTGCCAGGGGGTGCCCTTGGGCTCGCCCGGTGCGTAGTCCACCTCGCCCATCTGGTCCATCATGATGAACGGGTCGAGGTGGCGGTAGTTGATCCCGGCGAACGCCCGGCGCACCGGGAAGCCCTCGCCTTCGTAACCGCTGGGTGCGGTCGTGACGGCCAGCACGGGCCGTGCCACGGCGTCGGCGGGTGCGATCACACGGGGCAGGGTCAGCGGGTTCTCGACGGTCACTGCAGGCATGTCGGTACCTCCTTGTGCGGCCACTTTAGTTGAGCGTTGAACTTTCTGCCACCCCTAACAGAGAAAGCCCGGAGGGAATTCCCTCCGGGCGGACGAGTGGGCGGTTGGGGCGTCAGCCGTACATCCGGCGCATCGCGAAGTCGACCATCTGTTCGACGGCCTTCGCGTCGAAGACCATGCGGTGCTCGCCCTCCATGTCGAGCACGAAGCCGTAGCCGGTCGGCAGCAGGTCGATCACCTCGGCGCCGGTGATGACGAAGTACTTGGACTCCTTGCCCGCGTACCGGCGCAGCTCCTTGAGGGAGGTGAACATGGGGATCACCGGCTGCTGGGTGTTGTGCAGCGCGAGGAAGCCGGGATTGTCGCCGCGCGGGCAGTAGACCTTCGAGGTGGCGAACACCTGCTGGAAGTCCTCGGCGGCCATCTGCCCGGTGGTGAAGGCGCGCACCGCGTCGGCGAGGGAGGGCGGGGACGGCTCCGGGTAGAGCGGCTGCTGCTGGTCGTACCCGCCCATGCCGCCGCCGGGCATCTGCTGCGTCGAGGCGTACTGCTGCTGAGCGGCGCCACCGTCCATGGGCTGGCCGTATCCATACATGCGCGCAAGCGTACCGAGATGCCCCGCACGGCAGGAGGGCCGTCAAGGGTTCCCGAGCCGTTTCCGGGCGCGGGTTTGTAGACCCTTCTCACACTTGGACCGGTAGGGGTTGCTTCTTATTACCGACGGGTAGCATCATCGTAGCCACTTGTTGGTACGTGAACCAGATGCGAGGAGCCAGTGCCTCGCCGAATCCTCTACGGAGCCGTCACCATGGGGCACTACAAGTCCAATCTCCGCGACATCGAGTTCAACCTCTTCGAAGTACTCGGCCGCGACAAGCTCTACGGCACCGGCCCGTTCGAGGAGATGGACACGGACACCGCCAGGAGCGTCCTCGAGGAGCTGACCCGGCTCGCCGAGAACGAGCTGGCCGAGTCCTTCGCGGACGCCGACCGCAACCCGCCGGTCTTCGACCCGGAGACCAACACCGCGCCGGTCCCGGCCTCCTTCAAGAAGAGCTACAAGGCCTTCATGGACTCGGAGTACTGGCGCCTCGGCCTGCCCGAGGAGATCGGCGGCACGACGGCTCCCCCCTCCCTGATCTGGGCGTACGCGGAGCTGGTCCTCGGCGCCAACCCGGCCGTGTGGATGTACTCCTCCGGCCCGGCGTTCGCCCGCATCCTCTTCGAGGAGGGCACCGAGGAGCAGAAGAAGTGGGCGCAGATCGCCGTGGACCGGACCTGGGGTTCGACCATGGTGCTCACCGAGCCCGACGCGGGTTCGGACGTCGGCGCCGGCCGGACCAAGGCGGTCCAGCAGGAGGACGGCTCCTGGCACATCGAGGGCGTGAAGCGCTTCATCACCTCCGGTGAGCACGACATGGAGGAGAACATCCTCCACTACGTGCTGGCCCGCCCCGAGGGCGCCGGCCCCGGCACCAAGGGCCTGTCCCTCTTCCTCGTCCCGAAGTACCTCTTCGACTTCGAGACCGGCGAGCTCGGCGAGCGCAACGGCGTCTACGCCACCAACGTCGAGCACAAGATGGGCCTGAAGGCCTCCAACACCTGCGAGATGACCTTCGGCGACCGCCACCCGGCCAAGGGCTGGCTGATCGGCGACAAGCACGACGGCATCCGCCAGATGTTCCGCATCATCGAGTTCGCCCGGATGATGGTCGGCACGAAGGCGATCTCGACGCTGTCGACCGGCTACCTCAACGCGCTGGAGTACGCCAAGGAGCGCGTCCAGGGTCCGGACCTGGCGAACTTCATGGACAAGACCGCGCCCAAGGTCACCATCACGCACCACCCGGACGTCCGCCGCTCGCTCATCACGCAGAAGGCGTACGCCGAGGGCATGCGCGCCCTCGTCCTCTACACCGCCTCGGTCCAGGACGCGATAGCCGTCAAGGAGGCCGCCGGCGAGGACGCCTCCACCGAGCACGCCCTCAACGACCTGCTCCTGCCGATCGTCAAGGGCTACGGCTCCGAGAAGGGCTACGAGCAGCTCGCCCAGTCGCTGCAGACCTTCGGCGGCTCCGGCTTCCTGCAGGAGTACCCGATCGAGCAGTACATCCGCGACGCCAAGATCGACACCCTGTACGAGGGCACGACCGCGATCCAGGGCCAGGACTTCTTCTTCCGGAAGATCGTCCGCAACCAGGGCGCCGCGCTGAACTCCCTCGCCGAGGACATCAAGAAGTTCCTGGCGCTCGGCACGGGCGGCGAGGCGCTGGCGGGCGCCCGCGAGCACCTCGCCAAGGCGGCCGTCGAGCTGGAGGCCATCGTCGGCCTGATGCTCACCGACCTCGCCGCCACCGAGCAGGACGTCAAGAACATCTACAAGGTCGGGCTCAACAGCACCCGCCTGCTGCTGGCCTCCGGCGACGTCATCGTCGGCTACCTGCTGCTCAAGGGCGCCGCGGTGGCTGCGGAGAAGCTCGAGACCGCCTCCGCCAAGGACGTGCCGTTCTACACCGGCAAGATCGCGGCGGCGAAGTTCTTCGCGGCCAACGTCCTGCCGGGCGTCACCCTGGCCCGCAAGGTGGCCGAGGGTGTCGACCTGGAGCTGATGGAGCTGGACGAGGCCGCGTTCTGATCAGGACACGCCGTCCCCGCTGAACACCGACGAGGGCCCGCTCCCGGCAGGGGGAGCGGGCCCTCGCACGTCGTTAAGGTGAAGACCATGAGCGCACGCCCCCGCTTCGACCGCGGCCACACCGACGACCTGATGTCCTTCCTCGCGGCGAGCCCGTCGCCGTACCACGCGGTGGCGAACGCCGCCGAACGGCTGGAGAAGGCCGGTTTCCGGCAGGTCGCGGAGACGGACGCCTGGGACGGGACATCCGGCGGCACGTACGTGCTGCGCGGCGGCGCGATCGTGGCCTGGTACGTCCCGGAGGGTGCCGCCGCCCACACCCCGTTCCGGATCGTCGGCGCGCACACCGACTCCCCCAACCTGCGGGTCAAGCCGCGGCCGGACAGCGGGGCGCACGGCTGGCGCCAGGTCGCCGTCGAGATCTACGGCGGGCCGCTGCTGAACTCCTGGCTCGACCGTGACCTGGGCCTGGCCGGACGGCTGACGCTGCGGGACGGCTCGAGCCGCCTGGTGAACGTCGACCGGCCCCTGCTCAGGGTGCCGCAGCTCGCCATCCACCTGGACCGGTCGGTGTCGTCCGAAGGGCTCAAGCTGGACAAGCAGCGGCACCTCCAGCCGGTGTGGGGCCTGGGCAACGACGTGCGCGACGGCGATCTGATCGCCTTCCTGGAGCAGGAGTGCGGGCTGCCGGCGGGCGAGGTGGCCGGCTGGGACCTGATGACCCACTCCGTGGAGCCGCCCGCGTACCTCGGCCGGGACCGTGAACTGGTCGCGGGCCCGCGCATGGACAACCTGCTGTCCGTGCACGCGGGCGTCGCCGCCCTCGCCGCCGTCGCCGCCTCCGGCCGGCCGCTGCCCGCCATCCCCGTGCTGGCCGCCTTCGACCACGAGGAGAACGGCTCCCAGTCGGACACCGGCGCGGACGGGCCGCTGCTCGGCACCGTGCTGGAACGCTCGGTGTTCGCCCGCGGCGGCGGTCACGAGGACCGGGCGCGCGCCTTCGCCGCCACCGTCTGTCTGTCCTCCGACACCGGCCACGCCGTCCACCCCAACTACGCGGAGCGGCACGACCCGACGCACCACCCGCGCGTCAACGGCGGCCCGATCCTCAAGGTCAACGTCAACAACCGCTACGCGACGGACGGTGCGGGCCGCGCCGTGTGGGCCGCCGCCTGCGAGCAGGCGGACGTCCCCTTCCAGAGCTTCGTCTCCAACAACTCCATGCCCTGCGGCACCACCATCGGCCCGATCACCGCGGCCCGGCACGGCATCCGCACCGTCGACATCGGCGTGGCGATCCTGTCGATGCACAGCGCCCGGGAACTGTGCGGCGCGGACGACCCGCACCTGCTGGCGAACGCGCTGGCGGCGTTCCTGGAGAACTAGGACCAGGGCCGGGCCGTTGCGCGGCCCGGCCCTGGCCCGGCCCGGAACAGCCCGGCCCAGCCCGGCCCGGCCCGCTACGACCGGTACCGGTAGCGGATCCGGCCGCGGGTCAGGTCGTAGGGGCTGAGTTCGACGAGCACCCGGTCGTACGGGAGGATCTTGATGTAGTTCTTCCGGATCTTCCCGCTGATGTGGGCGAGCACCGTGTGCCCGTTCTCGAGTTCCACCTTGAAGGTGGCGTTGCGCAGGCACTCGACCACGGTGCCTTCGACTTCGACGCCCCCTGCTGCTTTCGTCATGTCTCCCATTCCTTCCGTACGGTGACGGAGTGTCAGCGGCGGACCAGTTCCAGGGCGCTGCCCGCGCGCCGGGCACCGACGCTCTCGAACAGGGCGGTGGCCGCCGTGTTGGACTCGTCCACCTCGGCCCATGCCGAGGCGGTACCGGAGCGGTGCAGTGAACCCAGGACCTGGGCGAGCAGCGCGCGGGCGATGCCGCGGCGGTGCCGGTCGGCCCGGACGGCGATCAGCCCGATCCGTGGCTGCCGGGTCCGTGTCGCCATCCGGACCAGCCCCACGTACTGGCCCGAGTGGAGGGCCACCGCGTACGTCGACGGGTCGAGCACGGTGGCCCCCGCGGGGCGGGGCAGCACCTCGGCCGGCATCGTCCGCCATCCCACGGAGGCCTCGACCTCGTCGCGGATGACGCGGTCCAGGGCACGCAGCGGGCCCTCCTCCGCCCGGCCGGGCGGCAGGATCGTCACGCCCGACGGGGGCCGCACCGGGCCGAGCCCGGTGATCCGCGGGTCGGTGGGCACGACACAGCCCCACTCGCGGCGTGCGGTGGCGAAGCCGGCCCGCTCCCAGGCGGACCGCGCGTCGTGGTCGGTCTCGTCCACGACGGTGTACAGCGGCGTGGGCAGATCGGTGAGCATCGCGTCGGCGAGGCGGTCGAAGACCGTGCCGTGCCATGCGTCGACGCTGATGAAGAGCCGCCCGTCGGGCCGGCGCGAAGCGTGACCGCGGCCGACCGTCCGGTCGTCCTCCACGGCGTGCCACTGCGCGTCCGAGACCCGCGTGACCACGACGAGGCGGCGGACCGGGTCCGAAGTGACCCGCACAGGGTTGGAGTTCACAGGTGTTGCCTCTCAGGAGTGCCTTGTCGGAGGCGCTCCCGGCGACACCTACGTCAACCGCCCACCGTGACCGACAAGGGGGAGCACCCACACCACCACAGCCTTCATGGGTCTCACCTCCTCGCGTTCTCTCACGGCTGCCCAGACGCTACCAGCCCGGTCCGGCCGGCCCAACTCATTTAAAAGCCGTCCCCCGCATGCGGGTTGACGACGGGGGTACCCGCAGTCACGGACCGGAACGGCCGGTCCGGACAGGAGACAGTCATGGGCCTCGGCGGGTGCATCATCCTCATCGCCGTGGGAGCCATTCTCACGTTCGCCACCGACTGGCACATGAGCGGGGTAAACGTTCATCTGGTCGGGTTCATCCTCATGATGGTCGGCCTGATCGGCGTGGCGACCTTCAGCAGCATCGCGCGGCGCAGGCGGCTCGTGGTGCCGCCCCCGACGACCACGGTCGTCGAGGAAGACCCGCACCACCACCACGGCACCGCGTACGGCGACGGTTACCGCGACGGCTACGGCGTCTGAGCCCCGGCCGCGTCGCCTCCCTCGTCCATTCCCGCCAGCACCAGCGGCAGCCGGCCGGCCCCGCCCTCGGTGAGCCGGACCGGAACACCCCAGTCCTGCTGGTGGACATGGCAGGCGGGGTACTCGGTCGCGGGGTCGTCGTCGCAGGAGGCGGCCATCGCGGAGACGTGCAGTACGCCTTCCGGCACGGCCGGGTCGAACTCCAGCGTGCGGGACAGACCGGTGCCCGCACCTTCGCCCTTCAGCAGCAGCCCGGGCGGGGTGGAGGACACCAGCAGGCGGGTCGAGGGCCCGTACCGGGTGTCAGGCTTCTGGCCCGCCGGGGCCTGGAAGACGACGTCCAGCCGCACCTCGCCGGGGGCGATCTCGGTGGCCGCGCGCCGGGTCCGGTGGGCGACGGGCTCCACCCGCACCGCCTCCTCCGGCAGCCGCAGCCGGGTCAGGCGGTGCCGGGCCGACTCCACGACCACGATGTCCTGGCCGACGACCACGGCGTCGCTGGGCTCGCGCAGATCGGTGGCGAGCGTGGTCACCTCACCGGTCACCGGGTCGTAGCGGCGCAGGGCGTGGTTGTAGGTGTCGGCGACCGCCACCGAACCGTCCGGCAGCGCGGTGACGCCCAACGGGTGCTGGAGGAGGGCCTGTCCGGCGGCGCCGTCACGGTGCCCGAAGTCGAACAGGCCGGTGCCGACGGCCGTGTGGACGTGCCCGTCGAGGTCCACCCAGCGCAGCGCGGAGGTCTCGGAGTCGGCGAGCCAGAGCCGGTCGGCGGTCGCCGCGAGCCCGGACGGCTGGGCGAACCACGCCTCGCCGCCCGGCCCGTCGACGAGCCCCTCGTTGGTCGTGCCGGCGGTGACGGCGACGGTGCCCCCGGCCGGGTCGTACGCCCAGAGCTGGTGCACGCCCGCCATGGCGATCCACACCTTGCCGCCGAAGACCGCCACGTCCCAGGGCGAGGAGAGGTCGACCTCACGGGCCGGACCCGAGGTCGCTGACCCCTGCCACCACTGCTTTCCGGTACCGGCGAGGGTCGTCACCCGCCCGGTGGCGAGGTCCAGGCGGCGCAGCGCGTGGTTCACGGTGTCGGCGACCACCACGGACGCCCCGTCGTCGAGCAGCGCGAGCCCCTGCGGCTCGCTGAACGACGCTTCCCCCGCGCCGCCGTCGGCGAACCCCCGCACGCCGGAGCCGATGCGCCGTACGACGGTCTCCCCGTCCTCCTCCAGTTCCACCAGCTGGTGCCGGGTGGTATCGCTGACCAGCAGGTTCCCGCTCGGCAGCAGCAGCGCCTTGCCGGGGAAGCGGAGCGTGGTCGGCTCCGGCTCCGGCGCCACGTACGGCCCGTCCCCGCGCCGCAGCGTCCCCTTCGCCTCGTGCTCGGCCTCCAGTTCCTCCACCAGCCGCTCGATGGCGTGCGCGTGCCCCTCACCGGCGTGCTGGGCGACGACGTACCCCTCCGGGTCGACGACGACCAGCGTCGGCCAGGCCCGCACCGCGTACTGCTTCCAGGTGGCCAGCTCGGGGTCGTCGAGCACCGGGTGCTCCACCCCGTACCGCTCCACGGCGTCCACGACGGCCCGGTGCTCGGCCTCGTGCACGAACTTCGGCGAGTGCACGCCGATGACGACGACCGTGTCGCGGTGCCGCTCCTCCAGCGCGCGGAGCTCGTCGAGGACGTGCAGGCAGTTGATGCAGCAGAAGGTCCAGAAATCGAGGACGACGATGCGCCCCCGCAGGTCGGCGAGGGTGTACTGCTGTCCCCCGGTGTTCAGCCAGCCGCCCTTGCCGACCAGCTGGGGGGCACGGACACGTGCGCGTGAAGCCATACCCCCGTCAACCGCACCGGGCTGCGGAGCCATTCCCCGGGACGCGCTGCCGCGGCACGAGCGGCCGTGGGATGCGACGCGACGGAAAGCGCGAGCCGCACCGGTCCGGTCTCGCGTAAAGTGCCCCGGTCGTCGTGGCGGAGGGGCGGTGTTCGTCGGTGAAGCCCGCGCCGCTGAAACAGGGCAGCCGTCCCTGCCGGGGCCGCCGACGGTGGTCGGCGACGGTGCGGCACCGGCGGTTCCGGCCAGGGCGAGCGGGAGGGCCAGAGCGGTGCCGAGGACCAGTGCCGCCACCGGGACGGCGCGCGACACCCGGCGACGGACGGCGGGACGAGAGGGCATTGCGGGACCTCCGAGAGGAACGTGACGTGCGGGTCGCTTGGTGCGGCCTACCTAGCGTTCGACTCGGTGCAGACCGGTACGGTTGGGCAAATCACGCAAAAGTCACGGAAGTTCACCTGCCGGACACCTCCCGGTCCGGCGGATTCCGGGGACCCGTCAGAAGAGGGCGTGTCCGGTGGTCGCGTCCACGTGGTCCGGAACCTCGTCGTGGCGGTCGCCGACCGTGGACGTGCCGGTGGGCTCGAGGAGCAGGATGTGCGCTCCGGCGGGGGCGTACGGCTTGTGCTCGGTGCCGCGCGGGACCGTGAAGACGGAGCCCCGGGGCAGCACGACCTCGCGCTCGCCGGCCGGCTCACGCAGGGCGATGCGGAGCTCGCCCTCCAGGACCAGGAAGAACTCGTCCGTGTCGTCATGGACGTGCCAGAGGTGCTCGCCCTCGACCTTCGCCACCCGGACGTCGTAGTCGTTGACGGTCGTCACGATGCGGGGGCTCCACAGGGCGGTGAAGGAGGCGAGGGCGTCGGTGAGGGAGATCGGTTCCGGTGTCATGGCGTCATCGTGCGGGGTGCCCGGCGCGCCGCACGAGTGCTAGAAATCGCATATGCCGCAAGGATCCTCTCAGCCGCATCGCGTGGTGCTGGTCGTCGACGAGAACTCCAACCCGTTCGAGATGAGCTGCGCCATCGAGGTGTTCGGGCTGCCGAGACCCGAGCTGGGGCGGGAGCTGTACGACTTCCGGCTCTGCGCGGACGAGCCCGCGACCCGGATGCGGGACGGGTTCTTCACGCTCACCGGGGTCGCCGGGCTGGCGGCGGCCGAGGAGGCGGACACGCTGATCGTGCCGAACCGGCCGGACACCGAGGTCCCACGCTCCGCACGGGTGCTGGACGTCGTACGCCGGGCGCACGCGCGGGGCGCTCGGCTCATCGGGTTCTGCTCGGGCGCGTTCACGATCGCGGAGGCCGGGCTGCTGGACGGGCGGCGGGCCGCCTGCCACTGGATGTGGGCGGACGCCTTCCGGACGCGTTTCCCGGCGGTACGGCTGGAGCCGGACGTGCTCTTCGTCGACGACGGGGACATCCTGACGGCCTCCGGCAGCGCGTCGGCGCTCGACCTCGGCCTGCACGTGGTACGGCGGGACCACGGCGCCGAGATCGCCAACGCCGTCTCCCGGCGGCTGGTGTTCGCCGCGCACCGGGACGGCGGGCAACGGCAGTTCGTGGAGCGGCCGGTGCCGGACGTGCCCGACGAGTCACTCGCGCCGCTGCTGGCCTGGGCGCAGGAGCGGCTGGGCGAGCCGCTGACGGTGACGGACCTGGCCGCCCGCGCGGCGGTCTCCCCCGCCACACTCCACCGGCGCTTCCGGACCCAGCTCGGCACCACGCCGCTGGCCTGGCTGACCGGGGAACGCGTGGCGCTGGCCTGCCGGCTGATCGAGCGCGGCGAGGAGCGGCTGGACGTGGTGGCGGCCCGCAGCGGACTGGGCACGGCGGCCAACCTGCGGGCACGGCTTCGCCGCGGGACCGGACTCAGCCCGTCGGCCTACCGGCGGCGTTTCGGGCCGGGCGCCGGGGAAGCGGTAACCGCATGAGATTCCTCGTACGCGACCGGATCCTCGGCATCGGAGACGACTACTGGATCGAGGACGAGCACGGCACCAAGGTGTTCCTCGTCGACGGCAAGGCGATGCGGCTGCGGGACACCTTCGAGCTGAAGGACACCCAGGGCCAGGTCCTCATCGACATCCACCAGAAGATGCTCAGCCTGCGGAACACCATGGTGATCGAGCGGGACGGGGAGCCGCTGGCGCGGATCAAGCGCAAGCGGCTGTCCCTGCTGCGCAACCACTACCGGGTGTCCCTGGTGGACGGCACGGAGCTGGATGTCAGCGGCAAGATCCTGGACCGCGAGTTCGCCGTCGAGTACGACGGTGAGCTGCTGGCGGTGATCTCCCGGCGCTGGCTGCACGTCCGGGACACGTACGGCGTGGACGTCGTACGGGACGACGCGGACCCGGCGCTGCTGATCGCGGTGGCGGTCTGTGTGATCCACCTGGCGGAGCAGGAGCGGGAAGACTAGCCGGAACGGTGGGCGGGGCGTTGACGGTAGGTTGAACGCAGGGAAAGAGGACGGAAACGAAGGCTGAGCCGACGTCGCGGACGCGAGACAGGGACGGAAGGCGGAAGGCGCAACGTGTTCCCTGGCACGGACACCGACACGCCGAACGGACGCCCGGGACGGGACGGACCGGCGGGACCGGCAGAACCGGCGCGACGGAACAGACCCACGGGACCGGACAGACCGGTAGAACCAGCGGGACCGGACAGGCCGGTAGAGCCGGCGGGCCTGGGCGGACCGATGGGACCAGCAGAACCGGTGAGACCAGACGGACCGGATGGACCGGATGGACCGGATGGACCGGATGGACCGGATGGACCGGTAGGACCGGCAGGCCCGGACGGACCACCAGGAGCAGACGGATCCGCAGGACTGGTCGGACCGGGAGGACCGGACGGACCGGGAGGACCGGACGGACCGGGAGGACCGGACGGACCAGAAAAACCCCCGGAACCGGCGGAGCCGCTCGCACGGGGGCGGCGGAGCCGGGTGGTGGCGTCGGCCACGCCCGACACGGCCGTGACCGCGCGCCTCGCCTCGCTGCAACGTACCGCCGGGAACAGCGCCGTCGTCAGCCTTCTGACGGCAGGCCAGGTCCCGCCGGAGCGGGAGCCCACGGAGGCACCGGGGTCTGCCCCTTAGGACCTTCCCCCGCGCCGTACCCCTGCCGTAGAACGGATGACTCGGCAGCCGAGTCGGCGAGGGGAAAACACCCATGCGCTCCGTCGAGCGGGATCACCGAAGTGCCGGTGAGCGGGGGCCGGGCACCTCGCGCCCGGCCTCACCGTCGACACATCTGAACGACGCCTGGATACGGCACATCCAGCGCGTGGCGGACCCGGCGGCGGCCGGCCCGGCACCGGCGCGGCAGTCCACCGCACGGCCCGGTACGGCGGTGATCCAGCGGACGGGGCCGACCGCCGCGACCGAGCGGCCGGCGGAGGCGGGCCAGGACGGTGGCGCGGTCAAGGGCACGGAGATCATCGTCCGGCTCAGCCAGTCCATCGAGCAGCACACCGTCCAGACGAAGATGAAGAAGAACATCTTCGCGCCCGGTACCTGGGTGCCCGAGCAGTGGATGCCCCAGGGCGCCGCGCGGCTGAGGAAGACCCTGGACCGGCGGGTGATGCGCGGCGAGGTGTTCGGCGAGCGGGACCTGGCCGACATCAAGCAGCTGTCCGAGGTCAATCCGGACTGGCTGAAGAAGGTCGGCATCGGCACCTACGACGAGGCCGAACGCTACACGGAGGGGCCGTTCAAGGACTGGTTGCGGCTCGACTCGGGCAAGCGCGTGCTCACCGCGACGCTGGCCGTCCGGAAGAACCACCCGGTCGTCAGGGACGCGGCCGTCGCGACGCCGACGGACCCGGCCTACACGCTCGGCCGGTTCATGCTCACCCAGGCCTCCGGCACCGCACCGTCGGAGAGGAAGCAACTGGAGGACGAGCGGAACCGGCAGGTCCGCGACACCGCCGTCGACACCCTGTACCCGGAGGGCATGGCGCCCGACCGCAGGCACCCCGGGTCCGTCCCGGCGGAGGGCACTCCGCTGGGCGGCAAGAAGGGGAAGGCACCCGACTACGTCCGGAGGGACGCGGGCGGCCGGGAGATGCTCACCAAGATCCTCCTCGTCCTGCGCCACGGGCTCCAGCTCTACAGCCCCGAAGAGCGCAGCCACGTGGTGGACCACGAGAAGGACGTCATCCGCGCGCTGGCGCACGGCGGCCGCGTCAACGTCCGCATCCCGGCACTGAGTTCCAAGGACGAGCCCGCCTACGCGCTTCCCCACTTCCTGGGCGTCACCAAGGACGCCACCGAGGCGGAGCCCGCGCAGGACGTGTCGAAGCGCGAATTCGCCACCCACCGCACCCACATCGGGGCCAACAAGGGCGAGGAACTGGGCACGTTCCAGGAGAAGGGCGGCATCCTGGCGTCCGCCGCCAACAAGCTGTCGTTCGGCCCTTCCAGCCCCGTGCTGTGGGGCCAGGACATCTCCGGCGGCGGGCTCGGCTCCAAGGACTGGAACGGCGACATGGTCCTGCCGAACGGCTCGTACGGCCACGTCCTGCTGGTCTACCACCGCCCGACCATGGAGCGGGACGGTTCCCTCCAGATCGGCATCGAGACCATCGCGCCGGGCGCCGACAGCCCGGTGGGCTACCAGCACGACTTCCGCTCCACCGAGGCCACCGCGAACCCCGAGTCGGTCCTGCACGGCCACAAGCAGGACAAGATCGGTACAGGGGGGCTGAGCAAGAACGAACGGTTCGTCGACCTGCGGGCGATGGCGGCGTCCCATCCGAGCGGCGACTGGCGCGTCTACCTGGACGAGATCAAGCAGGACTGGGACAAGGCGCTCGCCGCGACCGAGCCCGTCTCGAAGGAACGCCGTGCCCTCTACGAGCAACTGGTGGGCCCTCGGCCGTAGCAGAAGCAGACGCGCCGCGCCCTGTGCGCCGGGGCGGGGTGCGGTGCGGTGCGGTGTCCGACGGTGTTCTTCGCGGGCTGTGGTCCATGGCCCGCGGCCCTCGGTCCACGTCCACGGCCCGTGGGCTGCCCGCGGTCCGTGGCCCGCGGCCCTGGATCAGCGCGGCGGCGCCAGCCCCAGCACGCGGTCCTTGAGCGCCGGGAACGCCTCCCGGGTCGCGGCCACCCGCGCCGGGTCGAACTCCACCGTGAGGACCTCCTCGCCGGCGCCGGCCTCGGCCAGTACCTCGCCCCACGGATCCACCACGATCGAGTGACCCGCCTGGGGAACCCCGGCGTGTGTCCCGGCCGTTCCACAGGCGAGCACGAACGCCTGGTTCTCCACCGCCCGCGCCTGAGCCAGCAGCGTCCAGTGCGCACGGCGGCGCTCGGGCCAGCCCGCCGGGATCACCAGGGTCTCGGCGCCGGCGTCGACCAGAGCTCGGAACAGTTCCGGGAAACGGAGGTCGTAGCAGGTGGCCACGCCAAGGGTGGTCTCGGGCAGACGGACCGTCACCGTGTCCCGGCCCGCGCTCATCAGCACGGCCTCGCCCTTGTCGAAGCCGAAGCGGTGGATCTTGCGGTAGGCCGCGGCCAGCTCACCGGAGGGGGAGAAGACGAGAGAGGTGTTGTAGAGGGCGCCGCCCGCGGCGGAGCCGCTGTCGGACGCGGTCCGTTCCGGGATCGAGCCCGCGTGCAGCCACACGCCCGCGTCACTCGCCGCCTTCGCCATCGCCTCGTGGGTGGGCCCGTCCAGTGGCTCGGCCTCGCCCGCGAAGTCCTCGTAGGCGAAGGCACCGGTCGTCCACAGTTCCGGGAGCACGACCAGGTCGGCGCCGGCCTGTTCGCGGACCAGCGCGGCCACCCGCCGCCGCCGGTCTTCGACCGATTCGCCCTCGTCCACGGCGATCTGGATCAGCGAGGCGCGCACACTACCACCGTCCTGGCATTCGAGCCGTCCATACCGGGCCTACGATCGTCACACGAAAGCACTGCCGGGGTGCCTCACAGCAGCGTAACTTAGCGTTCCAAGACACCCGCCGACAGCCACGTCCCGCTGGCAATGCCGCCACCACCTGCCCGTGTACCGACCGCCGAGGGGTCCCGTTTCCGTGAGTCTGCATCCCACCCTCCAGCCCTACGCCGACGCCTGGACCCATTCCATCGAAGCGATATCCGAACTGGTTCAGCCGCTCGTCGAGGGCGAGTGGAACCGGCGGACCCCGTGCCCGGGCTGGTCGGTCCGCGACGTCGTCTCGCACGTCATCGGCCTGGACTGCGAGATGCTCGGCGACCCGCGTCCCATCCACGCGCTGCCGCGCGACCTGTTCCACGTCACGAACGAGCACCAGCGCTACATGGAGATGCAGGTGGACGTCCGCCGGCACCACACGGCGCCGGAGATGACCTCCGAGCTGGAGTACACGGTCATCCGCCGCAACCGTCAGCTGCGCAACGAGTCCCGCGAACCCGGCCGCACGGTGCGCGGCCCGCTCGGCAAGGAGATCACCCTCGAGGAGTCCATGCGCAACCACGCGTTCAACGTGTGGGTGCACGAGCAGGACCTGCGCGCGGCCCTCGGACGGCCCGGCAACCTGGACTCGCCGGGCGCGTACGTCGCCCGGGACGTGCTGCTCGAGTCGCTGCCCCGGGTGGTCGCGAACGACGCGCAGGCCCCGCGCAGCTCCGCGATCGTCTTCGACGTGCACGGGCCGGTGGAGTTCCTGCGCACCATACGCGTCGACATCCAGGGCCGCGGCACCCTGGAGAGCACGCCCGCGCTCGGCCCCGTCGCCTCCCTCGCCCTCGACTGGGAGACGTACGTCCGCCTGGCCTGCGGCCGGGTCACGCCGGAGGCCGTGGCCGACCGGGTGAAGACCGAGGGGGACCCGGACCTGACGGCGGCGATCCTGCGGAACTTCGCGGTGACACCGTGACGGGCTGACACGCGCCGGCTCGGGCGTCCGTGGCGGGCCGCCCGGTGCCGTCCGCGCCCGGCCGCCCGGCGCCGCCCGGCCGTCCGACGCCGCCCGGCCGTCCGACGCCGCCGGGCGATGTCCGACGCCGCCGGGCGATGTCCGGCACCGCCGGGCCGCCGGCCCGTACCGCGGGCCGGTGACCGGCCCGGGTCAGGCCGGCACGTGCACCGTCTCCACCCGGCTGGCGACCAGCCGCTCCCGCTCCCGGCGGGCCGCCCGGCCCCGCAGGCGCAGGATCTGGCTGACGCCGAGCGCCTGGAGGACGAAGACGACGGAGAAGGCGATGGCGTAGTCGTCACCCGTGGCGTCCAGCAGGACACCGATCGCGAACAGGGTCGTCATGGACGCCACGAAGCCGCCCATGTTGGTGATCCCGGAGGCGGTGCCCTGGCGCTCCGGCGGGTTGGCGGGGCGGGCGAAGTCGAAGCCGAGCATCGACGCCGGGCCCCCGGCGCCCAGCACCACGCACAGCACCAGCAGCAGCCACATCGGGGCGTGCTCGGCCGGATAGACGAGGGTCGCCGCCCACACGGCCGCCGTCGCCGCGACCGTGCCCAGCGCCAGCGGCAGCCGGGCCGCGTGGTGCCGGGCCACGATCTGACCGTAGACCAGGCCGAACGTCATGTTCGACAGGACGACCAGGGTGAGCAGTTCACCGGCGGTGGCGCGACTGAGGCCCTGGGCCTGGACGAGGAAGGGCAGACCCCACAGCAGCAGGAAGACCATCGCCGGGAACTGGGTGGTGAAGTGCACCCACAGGCCGAGGCGCGTGCCCGGCTCGCGCCAGGAGGCGGCTATCTGCCGGCGGACGTAGGCCGCGCCCCGGTGCGGGAAGGGCTCCGGCTCGCAGCCCTCGGGGTGGTCCCTCAGGAAGAGCAGGACGAGGAGCAGGACGACCACGCCCGCCAGCGCGCTGCCCGCGAACGCCGGGGTCCAGCCGACGCCGTGCAGCAACCGGGCCAGCACCAGCGTCGAGACCAGGTTGCCGGCCATCCCGGCCAGGCCCGCGAACTGCGCGACCATCGGCCCGCGCCGGGCCGGGAACCAGCGCGTGCCCAGCCGCAGCACGCTGATGAAGGTCATCGCGTCACCGCAGCCGAGCAGCGCGCGGGAGGCGAGCGCCGTGCCGTACGAAGGGGAGAACGCGAAGCCGAGCTGGCCCGCCGTGAACAGCACGACGCCGATGGTCAGCACCTTCTTGGTGCCGAGCCGGTCGACGAGCAGGCCGACGGGTATCTGCATGCCGGCGTACACCAGGAGCTGGAGGATCGAGAACGTCGACAGCGCGGAGGCGTTCACGTGGAAGCGGTCGGCCGCGTCGAGCCCGGCGACGCCCAGGGAGGTACGGAAGATGACGGCGACGAAGTAGACCGCGACGCCGACGGACCACACCGCGACGGCGCGACGGCCGCCCGGCGGGTCCCCCGGAAGGGTGGTGTGGGCGCTCGTGGCGCTCATCGGACCTCCCCCCGCGCGAGGTGCGAGAACCAGCTCACGTGCCGGTGCACGACCGCCACCGCCGCCTCCGCGTCCCCCGAGCGCAGCGCCTCGAGGATCTCCCCGTGCTCGGCGAGCGTCTTGGCGATCCGGTCGGGGTGGGAGTGCATCACGGCGACACCCATCCGCAGCTGGCGGTCGCGCAGCTGGTCGTAGAGGCGGGAGAGGATCTCGTTGCCGGCGCTGCGCACGATCTCGGCATGGAAGCAGCGGTCGGTGACCGAGGCCGCGACCAGGTCCCCGGCGGCGGCCTGCGCCTTCTGCTGCGCGAGCAGGCCCTCGAGCCGCTCGATGAGGCCGGGCGGGGCGGGGACGGCCTTGCGGGCCGCGTGCTCCTCCACCAGCTGCCGGGTCTCCACCACGTCGGCGATCTCCTGCGCGGAGACGGGCAGCACCAGGGCGCCCTTCTTCGGGTAGAGCTTGATCAGCCCCTCCGCCTCCAGCCGCAGCAGCGCCTCGCGCACCGGCGTGCGGGAGACCCCCACGGCCTCCGCCAGCTCCCCCTCGGTGAGCAGGGTGCCGCCCTCGTAACGGCGGTCCAGGACACCCTGCTTGACGTGGGTGTAGACGCGGTCGGCGGCGGGTGGCTGCTTGAGGGGCGCGGGCGGGGCGACGGACGGCACGGATGGCATGTGCACATCTTAGATACAACACGTACGCGAAGCCCGCCCCGTCCACCATGCGGACCCCGCGTGTCCCGTCGGCCTCCCGGACGTCATCCACGTCACAGCCGCAATACGGATACTCCTCGGGAGGCCGCACAACCTTCTGTGCTACTTACGTGTCAGACACGTGCGGCCCCAGTCGTTCACCACCTCAACTCGGCCGCATTCTCAAGGGCTTTCGACACAATCGGGGTATTTACTTGATTACCGGCATTAAGGGCATCCGTATCCGTCGAGCCGCAGCCGTCGCCGTCACCTCCGGCGCGCTGCTGGCGACCGGGGCCCTCACCGCGGCGCCCGCCCAGGCCGTCACGACGCCAAGTATCACGGCCAAGAGCGGCTTTTTGATGAACAGCGCCACCGGCAAGACCCTCTTCACCAAGGCCGAGAACACCCACCGGCTCACCGCCTCCACCACGAAGATCATGGCCGCGAAGGTCGTGCTCTCGCAGTCGAACCTGAACCTGGACGCCAAGGTCACGATCAAGAAGGCGTACAGCGACTACATCGTCTCCAAGAACGCCTCGTCGGCCCACCTGATCGTCGGCGACAAGGTCAGCGTCCGCCAGCTGCTCTACGGGATGATGCTGCCCTCCGGCTGCGACGCCGCGATGGCCCTCGCCGACAAGTACGGTTCCGGCTCCAGCGTGTCCGCGCGCACCAAGTCGTTCATCTCGAAGATGAACACGATGGCCAAGAGCCTGGGCATGACGAACACCCACTTCGACTCGTTCGACGGGTACAGCAACGGCTCCAACTACTCGTCGGCGAAGGACCTGACGCTGCTCGCCCGCAGCGCCATGAAGAGCTCCACCTTCAAGTCCGTCGTGAAGACCAAGTCGTACACGGCCACGACGACCACCAAGAACAATTACACCCGCAAGACGACCTGGACCAACACCAACACCCTGCTCGGCTGGAACGGCACGCTCGGCGTCAAGACCGGTTCCGGTACCGAGGCCAAGTACTGCCTCGTCTTCGCCGCGACGAAGAACGGCGAGTCGGTCATGGGCGCCGTCCTCACCGCCCCCTCGGCGGCCAACCGCACCGATGACGTGAAGAAGCTCATCAACTACGGCTACGCCAAGATCAGCTGACACCCTCGCGGTGTGCGGGCCCGTCGCGGTGACGCGGCGGGCCCTTCGCGTGCGCGGGCAACCGAGTCACACTCGGCCCGGGCCGGGCAGCCGGCGCAGCTCACCGACCTTCAGGACACGGCCGAGCACGAGGTGGACGACCGCAAGGACGAGCGCCCCCACAAGGGTGGCGAGCGCCGTCGGTACGGTGCCCCCGCCCAGGGCGGTACCGCAGGACCGCGCGGCCGCCCAGCCCGCCCCGGCCGCGCAACGCTCAACTGCATTGCGCGCAAGCGGAATCCGTGATCTTAGCTCGCAATCGTGAACATTCCCCCGCCGGCTGGCATATTCGATTTGCTCCGTTTTACGTTCCGCGGCGGAGGTGGTTCACATGATCGAACCCAGCAAGCGACACGACTCTGCCGAACGGCACGAGGCGATCGACGTCAGCGACTTCGTCTACGCGGCGACCGGCGCCCGGGTGCGCCGGCTGACCATGCCGGACGGGACCCACTGGTTCCCGGCGGTGGATGTCTGCAAGGAACTCGGACACACCAACTCTCGGCAGGCTCTCGCCGACCATGTCCCCGAAGGGGACCGAGAGATTCTCGAGACCGTAACCGGAGCTTACGGTCTCAGCATTCCCGCAGGTAGAGAGTGGCGTCGAGACCTGAATGTCATCTCTCTCCGGGGCTTGATCCGCCTCGTCCAGGCCTGCACGAAACCCTCCTGCGAACCCTTCAAGCAGTGGGCCGCCGAGGTGATCGAGACAGTGCAGCGCGAGGGTTCCTACACCCTCGAGGAGGCCGAGGTGCAGCCCGCCGACCCGAGCGCCCCGGTCGTGTACGCCATGCCGGACCAGGTCGCGGAGGCCATCGTCCGGCTCGAGGCGCACAACCTTCAGCTGGACGAGGAGCTTGCGAACGCACAGCACGAATCGCTCGCGCTGCAGAAGGAGACCGTCACCCTGCAGCGGGAGATGCTGGCCACCCAGCAGGCCACCCTCGCCGTGCAACAGGCCATGGTCCGGGCGATGGAGCGCATCGCGGACCGGCTCGACGCTCTCGTCCTCGAGCGTCGGGCGTCCGGCGGCCGCCTCACGGTGCTGCCCAGCACGGAGTCCGTGCTGGCCGACTGGCGGCACCGGCTGTCCGTGACGGAGGACGTGTGGACGGTGGCCGTGGTGATCGCGCCGGTCCTCGTCGAGCAGGGTGAACTCCGCGAGCCACTCGAAGCGATCGCGGCCCGTACGGGCCTCACGGTGCGCCGCGTCAACGAGTGCCTCCGCCTGCTCCAGAAGCACGCCTGCATCCGCTCACAGGGCGGTGCGCGGGACGGGGCACCGGTGTACGTGCTCAACCAGTCTTGAGAGCCCGGGAGAAAGAAGGAGGGGGCGGTCGCAAGCAGAAGTTGCGGCCGTCCCCTCCACGGCTCCGAGACTATCGGGTGACGCCCCTCACGCCCAAGTGATCAGCCGCTTCGGCTGCTCCAGAACCGCCGCGACGTCCGCCAGCACCTTGGAGCCCAGTTCGCCGTCGACCAGGCGGTGGTCGAAGGAGAGGGCCAGGGTGGTGACCTGGCGGGGCTTCACCTTGCCCTTGTGGACCCATGGCTGGAGCTTGATCGCGCCGACCGCCAGGATCGCGGACTCGCCGGGGTTGAGGATCGGCGTGCCGGTGTCGACGCCGAAGACGCCGACGTTGGTGACGGTGACCGTGCCGCCCTGCATGGCCGCGGGAGAGGTCTTGCCGTCGCGGGCCGTGGCGACCAGCTCGCCGAGCGCCTCGGCCAGCTGCGGCAGGGTCTTGGCGTGCGCGTCCTTGATGTTCGGGACGATCAGGCCCCGGGGGGTGGCGGCCGCGATGCCCAGGTTGACGTAGTGCTTGACCACGATCTCCTGGTTGGCCTCGTCCCAGGACGCGTTGATCTCCGGGTTGCGCCGGATGGCGACCAGCAGGGCCCTGGCGATCAGCAGGAGCGGGGTGACCCGCAGTCCCTGCATGTCCTTGTCCTGCTTGAGCTCCTCGACCAGCTTCATCGTGCGCGTGACGTCGACCGTCACGAACTCGGTGACGTGCGGTGCCGTGAACGCCGAGCCGGCCACGGCCTGCGCGGTGGCCTTGCGGACGCCCTTGACCGGGACGCGGGTCTCGCGGGCCGCGTCGTACGTCGCCACCGGGGCCGGGGGCACGGGGGCGGGCGTGGCCGCCACCGGCTCGGGGGCCGCCGCCGGGGCCGCCGCCGCGTGGACGTCCTCGCGGGTGATGATGCCGTCCGGGCCCGACGGGGTGACCGTGGCCAGGTCGACGCCCAGGTCCTTGGCCAGCTTGCGCACCGGGGGCTTGGCCAGCGGGCGGGGCTCGACGGCCGCGGTCCCGTGGCCGTTCAGCTCCGGCTGGACCGGCTGGACCGGCGCCGAGGCCTGGGGAACCGTGACCTCCGGGCCCTTGCGGGGGCGCCGCTTGGTCGAGGAGGCGGCGACGCCGTAGCCGACCAGCACCGGCTGGCGGCCCGAGCCCGCCGGCTTCTGCTCACCGGCCTTCGGCTCCTCGGCCCTCGGCTCCTGGGGCTTCTGCTCCGCGGGCGCGGGCGCGCCGCCCGCCACGTCCACCGCGATGATGGGCGTGCCCACGTCCACCGTGGTGCCCTCGGGGAAGCGCAGTTCGCGGACCACACCGTCGTACGGGATGGGCAGTTCGACGGCCGCCTTGGCGGTCTCGACCTCGCACACCACCTGGCCGTCGGAGACCGTGTCGCCCGGCTGGACGTACCACTTGAGGATCTCGGCCTCGGTCAGGCCCTCACCGACATCCGGCATCTTGAACTCACGCACGGATGCTTCCGTCATCGTCGTCACGACCCTCTCCTCAGTACGCCAGGGCGCGGTCGACGGCGTCGAGCACCCGGTCCAGGCCCGGCAGGTACTCCTCCTCCAGGCGGGCCGGCGGGTACGGGGCGTGGTAGCCGCCGACCCTGAGCACCGGGGCCTCCAGGTGATAGAAGCAGCGCTCGGTGATCCGGGCGGCGATCTCCGCGCCGGAACCGAAGAACACCGGTGCCTCGTGGACCACGACCAGGCGGCGGGTCTTCTCCACCGAGGCCTGGATGGTGTCGAAGTCCAGCGGGGAGACCGAGCGCAGGTCCAGGACCTCCAGGTTCTTGCCCTCCTCGGCGGCCGCGTCGGCGACCTCCTGGCAGAGCTTGACCATCGGACCGTAGGCGGCGAGCGTCAGGTCGGTGCCCTCACGGACCACCCGCGCCTTGTGCAGCGGACCGGGGATCGCCTCGGTGTTGACCTCGGCCCGGTCCCAGTAGCGCCGCTTCGGCTCGAAGTAGATCACCGGGTCGTCGCTCTGGATGGCCTGCTGCATCATCCAGTAGGCGTCGGAGGCGTTGGACGGAGAGACGACCTTCAGGCCGGCGACGTGAGCGAACAGCGCCTCCGGTGACTCGGAGTGGTGCTCCACCGCGCCGATGCCGCCGCCGTAGGGGATGCGCACGACGACCGGGAGCTTGATCTTGCCCAGCGAGCGGGCGTGCATCTTCGCGAGCTGCGTGACGATCTGGTCGTACGCCGGGAAGACGAAGCCGTCGAACTGGATCTCCACCACCGGGCGGTAGCCGCGCAGGGCCAGCCCGATCGCCGTACCGACGATGCCCGACTCGGCGAGCGGGGTGTCGATGACGCGGCTCTCGCCGAAGTCCTTCTGCAGGCCGTCGGTCACCCGGAAGACACCGCCGAGCTTGCCGACGTCCTCGCCCATGATGATGACCTTGGGGTCCGCCTCCAGGGCACGCCGCAGCGACTCGTTGATCGCCTTGGCCACCGGCAGGTTCTTCACCGTCTCCGCCATGATCAGGCCCCCTCTCCCGCGGCGAAGCCGCCTTCGGACTCGGTCACGAACGACGCCTGGTAGGCGGCGAACTGGGCGCGCTCCTCGTCCACGAGCGCGTGCCCGTCCGCGTACACGTTCTCGAAGATGGCGAAGTGGTCCGGGTCCGGCATGGCGCGGACCGCTTCTCGCACCCGCTTGCCCAACGTCTCGCTCTCGCTCTCGAGTTCCGCGAAGAATCCCTCGTCCGCGTGGTTCGATTCCTCGAGGTAGCGGCGGAGGCGCAGGATCGGGTCCTTCGCCTCCCAGGACAGGCGCTCCTCGTCCCCCCGGTACCGGGTGGGGTCGTCGGAGGTGGTGTGGGCGCCCATGCGGTACGTGTACGCCTCGACGAGGGTGGGGCCCTCGCCGCGGCGGGCACGCTCCAGCGCCCACTTGGTGACCGCGAGGCAGGCCAGCACGTCGTTGCCGTCGACGCGGACGCCGGGGAAGCCGTAGCCCTGCGCGCGCTGGTAGAGCGGGACGCGGGTCTGCTTCTCGGTCGGCTCGGAGATCGCCCACTGGTTGTTCTGGCAGAAGAACACCACCGGGGCGTTGTAGACCGCGGAGAAGGTGAACGATTCGGCTACGTCACCCTGGCTGGAGGCGCCGTCGCCGAAGTAGGCGATGACCGCCGAGTCCGCGCCGTCCTTGGCGATGCCCATCGCGTAGCCGGTGGCGTGCAGCGTCTGGGAGCCGATGACGATCGTGTACAGGTGGAAGTTGTTGCCGTTCGGGTCCCAGCCGCCGTTGTTCACACCGCGGAACATGCCCAGCAGGTTGGTCGGGTCGACCCCGCGGCACCAGGCGACGCCGTGCTCGCGGTAGGTCGGGAAGACGTAGTCGTCCTCGCGCAGGGCGCGGCCGGAGCCGATCTGGGCGGCCTCCTGGCCGAGCAGCGACGCCCACAGGCCCAGCTCGCCCTGGCGCTGGAGCGCGGTGGCCTCGGCGTCGAAGCGGCGGGTGAGCACCATGTCGCGGTACAGGCCGCGGAGCTCTTCCGGAGTGATGCCGGCGACGTACTTGTCGTACTCGGCGTGCTTGACGCGCTTTCCTTCGGGGGTCAGCAGCTGCACGAGCTCCGGGTCGGCGCCCTTCTGAGCGGTGGTGCGAGTGGTGCGCTTGGTGCCGGTGGTGCCGGCCTTGTTTCCGGCGCTGCGTCGCGGCTTGCGCGCGGCAGTGCTGTCCACGGTCACGTGTGCTCCTCCGTCGGTCCGGCCCCCGGGGTTGCCGGTCGGCCTGGGGGTCCCCCCAGCTCGTTTCAGAGCCTGGGGGAGGCTCACCTGTTCTCGGCCACCGGGCACGGGGTGGGTGCCACTCGGCCGGGAACAGGCGTGACAGGTGCCCCGGCGAGCGCCCTGCAACGGTCACGTTACCCAGTGCGCCACAATTCTGTGAAACCCCTCCTGACCTGCGTTTTTGCTTGGATTTCCAAGTAAATCGACGCGGACTGGAAGGTCGCTGGTCACAGCCTTGCAGGAGGCCGGAGCAACGGCACGTTATCCCGCTCACCCAGGTCACGGGAAGAGTCGGTGTCACGCGTCCGGCCGTCCGCCCGGTACGGCCGGACGCACCTTTTCGGACGACCGAGGCACGGCGCGCACGTTCACGCGGGCCCAGCGCGGGCCTGACACCCGCCCGACGGGCACCTGATGCGCACCTGCCGCGCACCTGACGCACACCTGACGCACACATGAGCACACCTGACGCACACATGAGCACACTGGTGACCGAAAGCGACCACCCGCGACTTTCTGTGACAAGGCCCAGCTCACGGGGGCTCCCGTTGCCCTACCATCTGCCGCGTGCCGCGCTCATGTGTACCCCCCCTCGTACCCCACGCGCCCCCTCTGGACGCCCTGCTGCGCCTTTACGCCGCCGGTTCCGCCGTCACCTGCGAGCCCGTCGACCAGGGGCTGCTCAACCGCGGCTACCGCCTGCGCACCACCCGCGGCCACTACTTCCTCAAGCACCACTTCGACCCGGACACCGCCGACCCGGCCGCCATCGAACGCCGGCACCGCGCCACCCGGCGTCTGGCCGCCCTCGGCGTCCCGGTCGCCCCGCCGCTCGCGCACCGTGACGGACGCACGGTCGCCGTCGTCGGCGGCCACGCCTACGCCCTGCACCCCTGGATCGACGGCAGACACCGCCACGGCGGCCAGCTGACCCCGGGCCAGTGCGTGCGGCTCGGGGCGCTCCTGGGCGCGGTGCACGCCTGCCTGGAACGCGTGATGCCGCCCAAGGGACGCACGCGCCCCGCCACGAGCCCCCATCCCGTGAAGAGCGCCGACCCCGCCGACACCTTCGCCCTCATCGACGACCTGCTCGCCCACGTCCGCCGCCACCGCCCGTCCGACGCCTTCGACGAGCTGGCCCGCCACCGGCTCCTGGAACGCCGGGAACTGCTGGAGCAGCACGCCGACCGGCGCCCGCCGCGCGGCGGCCCGGTGGGCTGGGTGCACGGCGACTTCCACCCCTTCAACCTGCTCTACAAGGGGGATGCTCCCGCCGCGATCGTCGACTGGGACCGGCTCGGCGTGCAGCCCCGCGCGGAGGAGGCCGTCCGCGCCGCCGCGATCTTCTTCGTAGGGCCCACGGGCGCCCTCGACCTGCCGAAAGTACGGGCCTACGCGCGCGCGTACCGGCGCGCCGCCGGGGCCACGCCCTCGGAGCTGGCGGCGGCGGTGCACCGCGTGTGGTGGGAGCGCCTCAACGACTTCTGGATGCTGCGCTGGCACTACGAACGCGGCGACACCCGCGCCGACCCGCAGTTCCCGGCGGCCTCGGCGCTCGCCGTGTGGTGGACGCGGGAGTACGACGCGGTGTGCGACGCGTTCGTGGAGCAGTGACGCCGCCGGGCCTGCCGCGGCTCGGCCCACCGCGGCTCAGCCGGACCTCGCGCCGCCCAGGACGGTCGGCGCAGGTGTCCTTCAAGGACCGCCGCCGCCGATGCCACCGTCCGTGACTCCCCCGTCCGCGGTACCGGTACCCGGGTCCGTGCCCGGATCCGTCGGCTGCGTCTGGGTCGCGGTCCCCGGGTCCGACGGCTCCGCCGTGGTGCCGGGGTCCGTCGGCTCGTCGGTCGGGTCGCTGGAGGCCGTCTCGGACGGGGTGGACGACGGCGTGGGCGACGAGGGCTGCCAGTTCCCGCCGGTACCGGTGTCCGCATTGTCGTCCGTGGAGGTGTCGGTGGGCTCGTCGGTGGGCTCCTCGGACGGGCTCGCGGTCTTGTGCCCGTCCTTGGTGGCGTGGGTGCTGCTCGGCGACTTGTCGGTGCTCGGACCGCCGCTGCCGGTCCCCTTGTGCTGCATCGCCAGCGCCACGCCGGCCGCGATGGCGATCACCGCGAGCACGGCCAGGATCCACAGCTTGCCGCGGCCGCTGCCCCTGTTGCCGTGCCCCTCGAACCCGCCGTCGTCACCGTTGCCGTACCCGGCGGGCAGGATCGTCTGCGGGATCTGCGTGGTGCCCGAGGCGTCCGCGGGGTGCGGCATGACGGTCGTACCGGCGAAACCGGCCGCCGGGGTGTGCCGGCCGTCGTGCACGCCCACCGGACCGGTGTTCCAGGTGCCGGTGTGCCCGCCCTGGTCGTACAGCATCTGCAGCGCGTACTGGACCAGCCCGCGCATCTCCTCGGCCGTCTGGAAACGGTCGTCCGGCTCCTTGGCGAGGGAGCGCATGACGAGGCCGTCGAGCTCCGGCGGGCAGCTGCCCTCCGAGGTCTGCGACGGCGGCACCGGGATGTCCTGGACGTGCTGGTAGACCACCGACAGCGGGGTCTCACCGGTGAAGGGGGGCCGCAGCGCGAGGAGTTCGTACAGCAGACAGCCCGTCGCGTACAGGTCGGAGCGGTGGTCGACGGCCTTGCCGAGCGCCTGCTCCGGGGAGAGGTACTGCGGGGTGCCCATGACCATGCCGGTCTGCGTCATCGTCGTGGACGCGCCGTGCAGGGCGCGGGCGATGCCGAAGTCCATCACCTTGACGGCGCCGTTGTGGGTGATGATGACGTTGGCGGGCTTGATGTCGCGGTGCACGATGCCGTGCTGGTGCGAGTAGGCCAGCGCCTCCAGCACGCCGGAGACGATGATCAGGGCCTGCTCGGGGCCCGGCGCCTCCGCGTTGAGCAGCAGGTCGCGGATGGTGCGGCCCTCGACCAGCTCCATCACGATGTACGGCACGGACTGGCCGCCCACGAAGTCCTCGCCGGAGTCGTACACGGCGACGATCGCGTGGTGGTTGAGCCCGGCCACCGACTGTGCCTCGCGGGTGAAGCGGGCCTTGGAGACCGGGTCCTCGGCCAGATCGGCGCGGAGCAGCTTCACCGCGACCGTCCGGCCCAGGCGTACGTCCTCCGCCGCGAACACCTCGGCCATACCGCCCCGCCCGAGCCGGTGGGTCAGCCGGTACCGGCCGTCGCCGACGAGCCCTCCGTTGCCCCACATCTCCGGCGCGTCTGACATGCCGCCGCCAGTCGCCTCGGGGTCGGACGGGCCCTGGGCGCTGTGCGTCTGTGCCATCGGTCCTCGCCGTCGTTTCTGCCCGCGGTGCGCGCGGTGTTGTCACGGTCTCCGTCGGCCACGCTACAGCCTCCGCGCAAGCCTCCGGTCCGGGATCGTCTCCGGGACCGGCCCGTGACGGACCGGCCATGAAACCTGTAGCACGCGCTGTCGTGCAAATTCTGTGTACCGGGCGTACGCCCGCTGTAACGCTTCCGCGACGCTTCTTTCGCGTACGGTCACGGAACGGGCACCACGCTTGACGTGTCACCGCCCTGGGGCAGACTTGGCCGGGAATAGCACATTGGATCACCGGCTTCACGGTCACCGGCTGTACGGTCACCGCGCCTATGGGGGACGCAGAACATGAGCCAGGACGGCGCACAGGGCCGGTACGCGGGGCAGGCTCTCGCCGGTGGCCGCTACCAGCTGCGCGACTTGCTCGGCGAAGGCGGCATGGCGTCGGTGCACCTGGCGTACGACGCCGTGCTGGACCGTCAGGTCGCGATCAAGACGCTGCACACCGAGCTGGGGCGGGAACAGGCCTTCCGCGAGCGCTTCCGCCGCGAGGCCCAGGCGGTGGCCAAGCTCACGCACACCAACATCGTCTCGGTCTTCGACACGGGTGAGGACTCCCTCGACGGGATGACCACCCCGTACATCGTCATGGAGTTCGTCGAGGGCCGCCCGCTGGGCTCGGTCCTCGAGGAGGACATCCGGCAGTGCGGCGCGATGCCCGCCGACAAGGCGCTGAAGATCACCGCCGATGTGCTGGCCGCGCTGGAGATCAGCCACGAGATGGGCCTGGTCCACCGGGACATCAAGCCGGGCAACGTGATGATGACCAAGCGCGGCGTCGTCAAGGTGATGGACTTCGGCATCGCCCGCGCCATGCAGTCCGGCGTCACCTCCATGACGCAGACCGGCATGGTCGTCGGCACCCCGCAGTACCTGTCGCCGGAGCAGGCCCTCGGCCGGGGCGTGGACGCCCGTTCCGACCTGTACTCGGTCGGCATCATGCTGTTCCAGCTGGTCACCGGGCGGCTGCCGTTCGACGCGGACTCGCCGCTGGCGATCGCCTACGCGCATGTGCAGGAGGAGCCGGTGGCTCCCTCCTCGATCAACCGTTCCCTGCCGCCCGCGGTGGACGCGCTGATCGCCCGCGCGCTGAAGAAGAACCCGAACGAGCGCTTCCCGACCGCCGAGTCCATGCGCGACGAGTGCCTGCGCGTCGCCGCCTCCCTGCAGACGGCGGCGCCGAGCATCGTGCCCGGCGCCGGCCCGACACAGAGCGGCGCGGGCGTCGGCTCCGCGGTGTTCCCGCCGGTCGACCGGGCGGCCCCGGTGCCCACCGGACCCGTGCACACGCCGTACCAGCCGGCTCCGGCCCCGGCGCCCTACGGCACCCCGTCGTACGGCTATCCCCAGCAGGGCGGCTACCAGACGCCGGTGATGGGCTACGGGCAGCAGGCGCCCGCCACCCCGCCCTCGTACAACATCACGCCCCAGACCTCCGTGCAGTCCTCCGGGCCGGGCGGCGGCAGGGGCAACCGGCCGGTGGTCATCGGTTCGATCGCGGTGTCCCTGGTCGCGGTGGTCGGTCTGGTCGTCGCCCTGGTGCTGAACACCAGCGGCAGCCACCATGACGCCGAGGGCGGCGCCTCGAGCACCCTGGCCTCGCCCTCCCACGCGGAGGGCTACCGCGGGCCGGACACCTCGAAGACGATCGAGACGAGCGCGTGCACGGAGCCGGACGAGTCCTACGACGACCCGGACAAGATCCAGATCCCGGACTTCAAGTTCAAGTACATCAAGTCGGTCAAGGCGTGCTTCCAGGCCGCCGGCTGGGAGATGAAGGAAGTCAAGGTCGACGAGAACACCTACGGCGAGGGCACGGTCATGGGGCAGTTCCCGACCGCCGGCACGGACGTCGACCCCAAGGACATGCCGGAGATCGAGATCAAGGTCTCGACCGGCAACCCGGCGAGCGGCTGAGCCGCTGAGCCGCTGAGCCGCTGAGCGGCTGCGCGGCTGAGCGGCTGAGCGGCTGAGCGGCTGAGCGGCTGAGCGCATCGGAAAGGGCCCGGCGGGAGTGCCGGGCCCTTTGTGCTGAGGTGTGCTGACCTTGTGTGCTGAGGTGTCCTGAGGGGTGGCGCGCGGACCTACAGGTACGGGCCGCCCGTACGGCCGCCCGCACGGGGGTCGTCGGCGCCTTCGTGGCTCATGCCCGGCGGCAGGGCGCGGCGCATCTGCTCCAGCTGGGCCCGCGCGGCCATCTGCTGGGCGAACAGGGTCGTCTGGATCCCGTGGAAGAGCCCCTCCAGCCAGCCCACCAACTGGGCCTGCGCGATCCGCAGTTCCGCGTCACTGGGGGTCACCTCGTCGGTGAAGGGCAGGGAGAGCCGCTCCAGCTCCTCGACGAGCTCCGGCGCCAGGCCGTCCTCCAGCTCCTTCACCGAGCTGGCGTGGATGTCCTTGAGCCGGACCCGGCTGGCCTCGTCCAGGGGCGCGGCCCGGACCTCCTCCAGCAGCTGCTTGATCATGCTGCCGATCCGCATGACCTTCGCGGGCTGCTCCACCTGCTCCGTCACCGGAATCTCACGGGAGTCCTCGTCCCCACCGCCGCCGAGCGCCATTCCGTCCTGGCCCACGACCAGGATCTGCGGGTTCTCCGGCGACCTATCGTTCCTCGGCATCTCCATGCCGCCATTCTCTCGCACGTGTACACCTCATCACCGTGGTGCCCCCCGGCGCCGCTGATCCACCGTTTCGATCCGCCGTAGACCCTCCGGAGCAATCCGGAATGCCTCGTTGACAGGCGAATGTGAGGCTTGTCGGCGACGGTCTTGCCGACTGGGCTCGGGAGGTCACCGACGTGAGTCCATGGCTGCACTTCACACTCCGCGTGGCACCACTGCCGCTCCTTCTCGCGGCGGTCGTCCTGCCGTGTGGCGCCACCGCGTCATACGGCGCCCAGCCCACGCTCTCGGGCTCTGCCACGCGTTCCCCCGCCCCCGGCGGCTCTACCTCGCCCTCCGCCAGTCCCTCCCGGGCCGGCAGCCGGGCCGGTGAAGGGCGCCAGCGGCCCGGTCGGCCGCAGGCGCCCCCCGCGGAGGTCGAGGGTGACGACGACACCGTCTCCGCCCAGGACAGGGACCCGCGGGACAGGGACCCGCAGGGCAGGGACCCGCGGGACAGGGATCCGCGGGACAGGGACCCGCGGGACGAGGCGGGAGACGCGCAGGAGCCGCAGGACGGCGGCACGGAGCCCCCCGTCGCATCCGAGTCGCCGGGACAGTCCGACCAGGTGCCCTCCGCGCCGCCGCGGGCCCCCGGCCGGGCCGTCGCCGAGGGCGGCGAGGACGCCGGGCCCTTCGTGCGGATCCTGCCGCTCGGCAGCGGGCTGGTCCTCATCGGGATGGGCCTGGGGCTGGCGTTCGTGGGACTGCGGGTGCGGCGCGGTTAGGCTCGCGGCCCGTCCTCAGCTCCGCTCGGGCACCACCAGGAGCACCTTGCCGATGTGGCCGCTCGCCTCCATGACCCGGTGGGCCTCGGCCGCCTCGGGCATCGGGAGTTCGCGGTCGATGACGGGCCGGACGTGGCCGTCGGCGAGCAGCGGCCAGACGTGCTCGCGTACGGCCGCGACGATGGCCGCCTTCTCGCCGAGCGGACGGGCGCGCAGCGAGGTCGCGCTGATCGCGGCCCGCTTGGCGAGCAGCACGCCCAGGTTCAGCTCCGCCTTGGCTCCGCCCTGGAGGCCGATGACGGCGAGCCGGCCGTTGACGGCGAGGGCCTTGATGTTGCGGTCCAGGTACTTGGCGCCCATGTTGTCGAGGATGACGTCGGCACCCGCGCCGCCCGTGGCCTCCTTCACCTCGGCGACGAAGTCCTGCTCGCGGTAGTTGATCAGGATGTCGGCGCCCAGCCCGGCGCAGAAGTCCAGCTTCTCCTTGGTGCCGGCCGTGACGGCGACCTTGGCTCCGGCCGCCTTGGCGAGCTGGATCGCCATCGTGCCGATGCCGCTGGAGCCCCCGTGCACGAGCAGGGTCTCGTCCGGACGCAGATGGGCGACCATGAAGACGTTCGACCAGACGGTGCAGGCCACCTCCGGCAGCGCCGCGGCCTGCTTCAGACCGACACCCTCGGGCACGGGCAGCAGCTGCCCGGCCGGAACGACGACCTTCTCGGCGTACCCGCCGCCCGCGAGCAGCGCGCACACCTCGTCGCCGACCGACCAGCCGGCGACGCCGGGGCCCAGGGCGGTGATCCGGCCGGAGCATTCGAGGCCCGGGTACGCGGACGCACCGGGAGGCGGGTCGTAGTAGCCCTGCCGCTGCAGGACGTCGGCACGGTTGACGGCACCGGCCACCACCTCGACCAGCACTTCGCCTTCGCCGGGCACCGGATCGGGGACTTCGTCCCAGACCAGCGCCTCGGGCCCACCGGGTTCGGGAATCGTGATCGCATACATGCCGGCGACGCTACTCCTCGCCGCGGAGCGGGCAGACGAGGGCCGCGCGGTCGCGGCCGGCGCGGTCCCGGGGTTTCACGTGAAACACACCCCGATCCCCGCGGCGGCCCACGGCAGGTCGAGCAGTTCCGTCTCCTGTCCCTGACGGGCACCGCCCGGCGGTACGACCGCGAGCGCGTCGGCGGCGGCGATCCCGCGCAGCATCGCCGGGCCGTTGTAGTGCAGCGCTACGGCATGATCCCCGCGCAGCACGACGGGGATGAGACGGGTGTCGTACGGATGCCCGTGCACCGCCTCCTTCAACGGCAGCGTGTACGGCTCGGGAGCCGGACGCGCGGCGAGGGTCCGCAGCAGGGGCTCGGCGAGTGTGAGCAGTCCGGAGACGGCCGCCAGGGGGTTTCCGGGCAGGCCGACCAGGTGCTGTCCGTCCTTGGTGCGGGCCAGCAGCATGGGGTGGCCGGGACGCACCTTGACGCCGTCGACGAGGAGTTCGGCACCGATGCGGCGCAGGGTGGGGTGGACGTGGTCGACGGGACCGGAGGCGGTGCCACCGGTGGTGACGATGAGGTCGGCGTCGGACGAGGTGACGGCCTTGTGCAGGGCCCTGGCGTCGTCGCCGAGCCGGCGCACCCGGGTGACGTCGGCGCCCAAGGCGCGCAGCCAGGGCGGGAGCATCGGGCCGAGCGCGTCACGGATGAGCCCGTCGCACGGGAGACCCTCGGTGAGCAGCTCGTCGCCGAGAACCAGCACTTCGGCACGGGGGCGGGGGACGGCGGTGACGGTGTCGTATCCGGCGGCGGCCGCGAGCCCCAGGACGGCGGGGGTGACCAGGGTGCCGACGGGCAGCAGTTGGTCGCCGCTGCGGCACTCCTGGCCGCGCGGGCGGATGTCCTGGCCGTGACCCATGTCGCGGGTGGGGTGCAGTCGGCCCTTGGCGTCGGTGCGGCCGTGCTCGCTGCGCAGGACGGCGGTGGTGTCCGGCGGGATGCGGGCGCCGGTGGCGATCCGTACCGCCTCTCCGTCCGTCAGCGGCTCGGCGGGGCCGTGACCGGCCAGCACGCCCTCCTCCCGGACGTCCCAGGGGCCCGGGCCCGCCACGGCCCAGCCGTCCATCGCAGAGGTGTCGAAGGAGGGCAGGTCGGTGAGGGCGGTGAGGGGGGCGGCCAGGACCAGGCCGAGGGCGTCCGCGACGGGGACCGTGACCGGGGCGCGGCGAGCGCCGGTCCGGACCGCGCGGGCCGCGGTCTCGCGGGCCTGGGGCCAGGGGACGGCCTTGTGGTGACGGTCGTCGGAGGCGTGCCCCTCCTGGGCGGCGGGCGCGGGGACCTGGCCGCCGCGGGTGGAGCCGCCGGTGTCGGGGCCGTTGTCCGCGCGGGGTTCCCTCACGAGGGCGAGCGCCTCCTCTACGTCGAGGTCGTCTGTTTCCTCGGCGTACTCCGCACGCCCGCCGGTCCGGGTGGCGCGGGCGGTCATCCGGCGTCCGGGCCTGGGGCGGGCTGGGCTGGGCTGTTCTCTTCCTCCCAGCGCAGGGCCAGTGCCGCGGCCTTCCGGGCGGCCTCGGCGACGGCCTCGGGGCCTCCACCGCTGCGGGCGGCGGCGTAGCCGACGAGGAAGGTGGTCAGGGGTGCGGCGGGCCGGGCCACGCCGTGCGCGGCGTCACGGGCGAGGTCGAGCAGGGCGCCGGTGTCGACGTCCAGGTCGATGCCCAGTTCGTCCTTGACTGCGGAGATCCATTCATCCAACACGTGCCCATGCTCCCTGATGCGTGCCCTGGCGGCGGCGATGTCGTCCCAGGTGTCGCAGTCGAACGAGGCGACCGGGTCCGGGACGCGGGTGAGGTCGAGCGCACCGGTCAGCCGGCGCAGGGGCAGCCCGGTGAGACCGCCGTGAGCGCCGGTGAGCGTGGCCAGCTCGCGGCGCAGCGCGGCCGTGCGGTACGCGGCCACCAGCGGCTGGTCGCGTCCGTCCGCGTCGGTGAGCAGCACGCCCTCGGCGGCGGTGGTGCGCAGGGCTGTCAGCAGCCGCCGTACGGTGGGCGCTTCGAGGAACGGCAGGTCGGCGGAGAGCAGGACGACTTGCTCCGCCCCGGTGTGCCGCAGCCCGGCGTCCAGCGCGGCGACCGGCCCCGCGCCGGGGGGCTCCTCGCGGGCCCACCGCACCGGGCGGGCGGTGGGCCGGGGGTCGGCCACGACGACGGTCGTGGCCGCGTCGGCGCAGGCCGCGAGCACCCGGTCGAGCAGGGGCCGCCCGCCGACCCGCACCCCCGGCTTGTCCGCCCCGCCGAGCCGCCGCGCGGCACCGCCGGCGAGCACGACGGCGTCGTACGGCACGGCGGCGGGGGCGTGGTCGGTCACCTCCCGAGTATGTCCTGTGCGCCCCTTCTTCCGGGCCTCGCCCATGTCACAGGGTGCGCAGCAGCACCGCCGGCTGTTCCACGCAGTCCGCCACGTACCGCAGGAAACCGCCCGCCGTGCCGCCGTCGCACACCCGGTGGTCGAAGGTGAGCGACAGCTGGACGACCTGCCGCACGGCCAGCTCGCCCTCGTGCACCCACGGCTTGGGCACGATGCGGCCGACACCGAGCATGGCCGCCTCGGGGTGGTTGATGATCGGGGTGGAGCCGTCGACGCCGAAGACTCCGTAGTTGTTCAACGTGAAGGTGCCGCCGGTGAGTTCTCCGGGCGTCAGGGTCCCGGACCGGGCGGCGTCGGTCAGCCGTGCGAACTCGGCGCCGAGGGACTCGGCATCGCGTCCGTGCGCGTCCCGGACGACCGGCACCACCAGCCCGCGTTCGGTCTGGGCGGCGAACCCGAGGTGGAGGTGGTCGAGCCGGACGACCTCGCGGGCTTCGGTGTCGACGTAGGAGTTCAGCTCGGGGTACCGGGCCAGGGCCGCGGTGCAGATGCGGGCGAGCAGCGCGAGCAGGGAGATCTTCGGCCCCGTGCCCGCGTTCATCGCGGCTCGCGCGCGCAGGAGTTCGGTCGCGTCCGCGGCGACCCAGCAGGTGGCGTCCGGGATCTCCCGTCGGCTGCGGGAGAGCTTGTCGGCGACGGCACCGCGGACGCCCTTGAGGGGGATGCGGACGCCGTCGCGGACGGCGGGGGCCGGGGCGGGTGTCTCCTGCGCCACGGGGGCGGGGGCGGCCTTGCCTCGCAGGGCGTTCTCGACGTCGGCCCGCAGGATCAGCCCGTCGGGTCCGGACCCGGACAGCTGCCGCAGGTCGAGGCCGCCCTCGCGGGCGAGCCGGCGCACCAGCGGCGAGATCACGGGGACCGGGCCGGCGACGGGCGCGGGGGCGGGCGGTGCCGAAGCCGTGCTCCTGGCCGTCCCGTCGGCGGCGACCGACCGCACCCTCCGACGCCGCGCCGGCGCCTCCGAGGTGCCGTAGCCGACCAGGACGTTGCCCGATCCCCCGGTGTTCCCGCCGTCGGCCGGTGGGCCCACCGCCACCGTCAGCAGCGGCGCGCCCACCGGAAGCTCCGTGCCCTCCTCGCCGAAGCGGGCGGTGACCACACCGCCGTACGGGCAGGGGACCTCGACCATCGCCTTGGCCGTCTCCACCTCGACGACCGGCTGGTCGACGGCGACGACGTCGCCGACCTGGACCAGCCAGCGGACGATCTCGGCCTCGGTCAGGCCCTCCCCCAGGTCGGGGAGCTTGAACTCGAGCACCTGTGCCATCAGCCCTCGGCCTCCCATTGCAGACGCGCCACGGCGTCCAGGATCCGGTCGACGCCGGGCAGGTGGTGCCGCTCCAGCATCGGCGGCGGGTAGGGGATGTCGAACCCGGCCACGCGCAGTACCGGCGCCTCCAGATGGTGGAAGCAGCGCTCCGTGACCCGGGCCGCGATCTCGCCGCCCGGTCCGCCGAACCCGCCCGACTCGTGCACGACGACCGCACGCCCGGTGCGCCGCACCGACGCGGCGACCGTCTCGTCGTCGAACGGCACCAGGGACCGCAGGTCGACGACTTCGAGGTCCCAGCCCTCGGCGCGGGCCGCCTCAGCGGCCTCGAGGCAGACGGGCACGGACGGCCCGTAGGTGATCAGCGTGGCACTGCGGCCCGCGCGCCGCACCACCGCGCGGCCGATCGGCTCGGCGGGCTGCGGGTCCTGCGGGTTCCAGGAGTCCTTCGACCAGTACAGCCGCTTGGGTTCGAGGAAGACGACCGGGTCGTCGGAGGCGATGGCGGCGCGCAGCAGCCCGTAGGCGTCGGCGACGGTGGCGGGCGTGACGACATGGAGCCCCGGAGTCGCCATGTAGTACGCCTCGGAGGAGTCGCTGTGGTGCTCGACACCCCCGATGCCGCCGCCGTAGGGGACGCGGACGGTGATCGGCAGGGGCATCCGGCCGCGGGTACGGTTGCGCATCCGCGAGACGTGGCTGACCAGCTGCTCGAAGGCGGGGTACGCGAACGCGTCGAACTGCATCTCCACGACCGGGCGCAGGCCGTACATCGCCATGCCGACCGCGGTGCCGAGGATGCCGGCCTCGGCGAGCGGCGTATCCGTGCAGCGGTCCTCGCCGAACTCCTCGGCGAGCCCGTCGGTGACCCGGAAGACGCCACCGAGGGTGCCGACGTCCTCGCCCATGACGTGCACGGCGGGGTCGGCGGCCATCGCGTCGCGCAGCGCGCGCGTGAGGGCCTGCGCCATGGTGGCGGGCTTGACGGCCACGGTGGTCATCGGTGACCGCCTTCCTGCTCGGCCTCCAGCTCGGCCCGCAGCAGGTCGCGCTGCTCCCGCAGCTGCGGGGTGGGCTCGGCGTACACGTGGGCGAAGAGGTCCATGGGGTCGAGTTCCGCGTCCCGGTTCATGCGCTCGCGCAGGTCGGCGGCCATCGCCTCGGCGTCCTCGCGCGCGGCCCGTACGCCGTCCTCGTCGAGGAGGCCGCGTTCGGTCAGCTCGTGCTCCAGCAGATGTACGGGGTCGTGGCCGCGCCAGGTCTCGACCTCGGCGTCGCCGCGGTAGCGGGTGGCGTCGTCGGCGTTGGTGTGGGCGTCGATGCGGTAGGTGACCGCCTCGACCAGCGTGGGGCCGCCGCCGGCGCGCGCGTGCCGCACGGCGTCGCTGAGGACCTCGTGCACGGCGGCCGCGTCGTTGCCGTCGACCAGGCGGCCCGGCATGCCGTAGCCGACGGCCTTGTGGGCCAGGGAGGGGGCGGCGGTCTGCTTGGCGAGCGGTACGGAGATGGCGAAGCCGTTGTTCTGGACCAGGAAGACGACCGGGGCCCGCCAGACGGCGGCGAAGTTCAGCGCCTCGTGGAAGTCGCCCTCACTGGTGCCGCCGTCCCCGACCAGGGCGAGGGCGACCACGTCGTCGCCCTTGAGGCGGGCGGCGTGGGCGAGGCCGACGGCGTGCGGGAGCTGGGTGGCGAGCGGCGTGCTCAGCGGGGCGACCCGGTGCTCGTAGGGGTCGTAGCCGGTGTGCCAGTCGCCGCGCAGCAGGGTGAGGGCCTCGACGGGGTCCACGCCGCGGGCCACGGCGGCGAGCGTGTCGCGGTAGCTGGGGAAGAGCCAGTCCTGTTCCTCCAGGGCGAGCGCGGCGGCGACCTCGCAGGCCTCCTGGCCGGTGCTGGAGGGGTAGACGGCGAGGCGGCCCTGTTTGGTGAGGGCGGTGGCCTGCGTGTTGTACCGGCGCCCGCGCACCAGGTGGGCGTAGAGCCGGCGCAGCAGCTCCGGGTCGGCCTCGGCGGCCGCCTCGGTGCCGAGGACGCGGTACGGCTCGGGGTCCGGCAGCAGCGGCGCGGGATCGGTACGGGGCTGCCAAGCGGGCGGCGGCGATGGCCGGTACGCGCCCCGCTGCTCCATGACCGTCATGACGGCACCTCCTCGTGGGAGCGGCTACGGGAGGCGCGTCGTCGGTGACCCGCCTCACCTACCGATTGTTCGGTCGCCGACACATTTTGGCTACGGGGCCCCCGAGGCTGTGGACAAACGGTTCTCCACAGCCTGGAATGAACGCAGGACGTCCACGGCGGCAAGGCGGGGGGACATGGCATCTGAACAAATGGCCGAGAGCCCGGAGTCCGGCGCCCCCCTGCCACCGCCGCGTCCGCTGGACGCCATCGACCAGGGCATCCTGCGGATGCTGCAGGCGGACGGCCGCGCGTCGATACGGTCGGTCGCCGAGCGGGTCCATGTCTCGCGCGCGAACGCCTACGCGCGCATCAACCGCCTTGTCGAGGACGGTGTCATCCGGGGTTTCGGCGCCCGCGTCGACCATGAACGGGCGGGTCACGGCACGTCGGCCTACATCACCCTGAAAATCGTGCAGAACACCTGGCGCACCGTGCGCGAGCAGCTCAGACAGCTGCCGGGCGCCTCCCACATCGCTCTGGTGGGCGGCGACTTCGACGTCCTGCTGCTGGTGCACACGCCGGACAACCGGGCCCTGCGCGAGCTGGTGCTCACCCGGCTCCAGGCCATCCCGGAGGTGCTCAGCACCCGGACCCTGCTGGTGTTCGAGGAAGAGGACGTCGAGCCGGAGGCCTGAGGCGGGGGGCCCGCGGCGAGGGCGGGTGCGCCTCGGCCCGCGTCTCAGCGTTCGCCGCGCAGCCCCGAGAAGACCAGCCGCACCACCGCGTCGGCCACTTCGCGTTCGCCCATGCCGCGGCCGTCCGGCCGGTACCACTCCACGATCGAGTTGATCATGCCGAAGACCAGCCGGGTCGCCAGGCGCACCTCCACGTCGTCGCGCACCTCCCCGTCGGCGGCCGCCGCCTTCAGCAGGTCGGCCACCCGGTGGTCGAAGTCGCGCCGCCGTTCCAGCGCCCAGCGCTCGGTGGCGGTGTTCCCGCGCACCCGCAGCAGCAGCGTCACATAGGGCAGCTCGGTCATGAGTACCTCGACCATGCGCCGGACGACGTACTCCAGGCGGTCCACGGGCCGCCCCACGCACGCGTGGTCCTCGTCGAGGATCGCGAAGAGGCCGTCCAGCGCGCGGCTGACGGCGCGGCGCAGCAGTTCCTCCTTGCCGGTCACGTGGTGGTATATGGACGACTTGGAGATGCCGGCCGCCTTGGACAGGTGCTCCATGGAGGTGCCGTCGTAGCCGCGCTCGTTGAAGACCCGTACGGCGACCGAGAGCAGGGTCTCGGGGGTGTAGGTGTCCCGCTTGGCGGTGGTCATCAGTCGCTCTCCCGCTTGTCGGTGGCGTACGCGTGGCGGTAGAGCGCGAGGGACGGGGCGTAGCGCCCGCAGGGGTCGCGCAGGTGCAGGTCGTCCAGGAGGTCGTAGGCCCAGCCGCGGCCGAGCCTGCGGCTCCACTCGAAGGGGCCGAGGGGGTAGTTGACGCCCAGGCGCATCGCGGTGTCGATGTCCTCCTCGGTGGCCACGCCCTTGGCGACGGCGTCGTGCGCCAGGTCGACGATGCGGGCGACCGTGCGGGCGACGATCATGCCGGGCACGTCCCCGATGAGGCTGACGTCCTTGCCGAGCGCCTGGAACAGGCCGGTGGCCTCGCTCAGGGTCTGGGGAGAGGTGTCCTGGGAGGCGGCCAGGGCGACGCGGGTGGCGCGGCGGTAGTCGAGGGCGAGGTCGAAGTAGACGACGTCGCGGAACTCGGCGGAGGTCTGGCCGTCGGCGAGCACCAGCTGGCCGCCGCTGGGCAGGACCAGGCGGGTGCCGTGGTCCTCGTCCTCCTCGCGGACCTGGATGCCCGCCTCGCGGATCAGCGTGAGCAGTTCGGCTGCCGGGCCCAGGCCGCCCTCGGCGATCACGTAGGCGGGCGCCTGCGCCTTCTCGGCGGTGTGCGGCTCGGGGCGCTCGCCGTCCTCGGCGTAGTCGTACCAGCCGTGCCCGGTCTTGCGGCCCAGCCGGCCGGACTCGACCAGGCGGCGCTGGGCGAGCGACGGGGTGAAGCGGACGTCCTGGAAGAAGGACTGCCACACGGAGTGGGTGACGGACTCGTTGACGTCCTGCCCGATGAGGTCGGTCAGTTCGAAGGCGCCCATCCGGAAGCCGCCGGACTCGCGCAGGACCGCGTCGATGGTGGCCGGGTCCGCGGCCTGGGCCTCGTGGACGGCGAACGCCTCGGCGTAGAAGGGCCGGGCTATCCGGTTGACGATGAAGCCCGGGGTGTCGGCGCAGGCCACCGGTGTCTTGCCCCAGACGCGGGCGGTCTCGTACGCGCGCGTGGCCGAGGTGACGTCGGTGGCGAACCCGGAGACGACCTCCACCAGCGGCATCAGCGGGGCGGGGTTGAAGAAGTGCAGACCCACGAACCGCCCGGGGCCCCGCAGCGCTCCGCCGATGGCGGTCACCGACAGGGAGGAGGTGTTGGTGGCGAGCAGGCAGTCGTCGTCGACGATGCCCTCCAGCTCGCAGAAGAGCTCCTGTTTGACGTCCAGCCGCTCCACGACGGCCTCGACGACCAGGGCGCAGTCGGCGAGTTCGGCGAGGCTCGCGGCCGGCCGGAGGCGGTCGCGGGCGGCGTCCCGTTCGGCGCCGGTGAGCCGGTCCTTCGCCACGAGCCGGTCCAGCCGGGCGCCGATCGCGGCGGCCGCCTCCTGGGCGCGCCCGGGCACGGCGTCGTACAGCCGTACGGGATGGCCCGCGACCAGCGCGACCTGGGCGATGCCCTGGCCCATGGTGCCGGTGCCGACCACGGCCACGGGGCTGCTGAGGTCGAGTGCTGTCATGGACGCGATCCTCCCGCACGGGGTTTTCCACAGATGCGGCGGACCCCCTTGTCCCGACCGATCGTTCGGTTACTCTAACTCTGTCCGGCTGTTCCTGCCCATGGTTCTGCTGTTTCTGCCCAGGTCATGAGCTCGACGGAGAGCTCTTGAGACGAGGAGTTGGTCCCGCATGGCCGCCCGACTGACCACGCACGAGCTGATCGCCGAGCACCGGCCCACCCTCGACCAGGCGCTGGAGACGATCCGCACCCGCGCGTACTGGTCCCCCCACCCCGAGCACCCGAAGGCGTACGGCGAGCACGGCAGCCTGGACGCGGCCGCGGGCAAGGCCGCCTTCGACGCACTCCTCGGCACCCGCGTCGACCTCGGCCAGCCCGGCACGGACGACTGGGTGGGCGGCGAGGTCTCCCCCTACGGCATCGAACTCGGCGTGACCTACCCGCACGTCGACGCCGACACCCTGCTGCCCGCGATGCGGGCCGGGCAGGGCGCGTGGCGGGACGCGGGCGCGGAGGCCCGGGCCGTGGTCTGCCTGGAGATGCTCAAGCGGATCGGCGACCGGACGCACGAGTTCGCGCACGCGGTCATGCACACCTCCGGCCAGGCGTTCATGATGGCCTTCCAGGCCGGCGGCCCGCACGCCCAGGACCGCGGTCTGGAGGCGGTGGCGTACGCCTACGCGGAGCAGGTGCGCACCCCCGACACCGCGGAGTGGACCAAGCCGCAGGGCAAGCGCGAGCCGCTGGCCCTCGTCAAGCGCTTCACGCCGGTCCCGCGCGGGATCGCGCTGCTCATCGGCTGCAACACCTTCCCGACCTGGAACGGCTACCCGGGCCTGTTCGCCTCCCTCGCCACCGGCAACGCGGTCCTGGTCAAGCCCCACCCGCGCGCGGTGCTGCCGCTCGCCCTCACCGTCCAGGTCGCCCGCCAGGTGCTCACCGAGGCCGGCTTCGACCCGAACCTGGTCGCCCTCGCCGCCGAGCGCCCCGGCGAGGGCATCGCCAAGACGCTGGCCACCCGCCCCGAGATCAGGATCATCGACTACACGGGTTCGACCGCGTTCGGCGACTGGCTGGAGGCCAACGCCCGCCAGGCGCAGGTCTACACGGAGAAGGCCGGCGTCAACACGGTGATCGTGGAGTCGACGGACGACTACAAGGGCATGCTGTCGAACCTGGCCTTCTCCCTGTCCCTGTACAGCGGCCAGATGTGCACCACCCCGCAGAACCTGCTCGTCCCGCGCGACGGCATCCGCACCGACCAGGGCCCCAAGTCCTACGACGAGGTGGTCGCCGACCTCGCCCGTTCGGTCGACGGCCTGCTCGGGGACGACGCGCGCGCGAACGCCCTGCTCGGCGCGATCGTCAACCCGGACGTGAAGGCCCGTCTGGAGGCCGCCGCGGGACTCGGCGAGGTCGCGCTGGCCTCGCGGGAGGTCGCCAACCCGGAATTCCCGGACGCGGTCGTCCGCACGCCGGTGATCGTCAAGCTGGACGGCGCCCGGAAGTACTGGGAGGGAGCCGACGACGAGGCCGCCTACATGAGCGAGTGCTTCGGCCCCGTCTCCTTCGCCGTAGCCGTCGACTCGGCCGCCGACGCGGTGGACCTGCTGCGGCGCACGGTCCGCGAGAAGGGTGCGATGACGGTCGGCGCGTACACCACCGACGAGCAGGTCGAGCAGGCGATCGAGGAGGTCTGCCTGGAGGAGGCGGCCCAGCTGTCGCTGAACCTCACCGGCGGGGTGTACGTCAACCAGACCGCCGCCTTCTCCGACTTCCACGGCTCCGGCGGCAACCCGGCGGCCAACGCGACCCTGTGCGACGGCGCCTTCGTCGCCAACCGCTTCCGGGTGGTGGAGGTCCGCCGGGAGGTCTAGGGAGGCCCGGAGAAGTCCGGGCACCGCCCCGGACTTCGCTCAGGCGGACGCGCACCCGGTGGCGCTCCAGTGGTACAGCGTCATGGCCGCACTGGTCGCGAGGTTGTAGCTGGAGACCTGGGGGCGCATCGGCAGGGACACCAGGTGGTCGGTGCGGGCGCGCAGCTCGGCGGAGAGCCCGCTGCGCTCCGAACCGAAGGCGAGCACCGCGTCGTCCGGCAGCTTCAGACCCCGGAGGTCCTCCCCTTCCGGATCGAGGGCGAACACGGGGCCGGGCGGCAGTTCGGCGACCGTCAGCCGCTCCACGGCGGTCGCGAAGTGCAGCCCCGCCCCGCCACGCACCACCGTGGGATGCCAGGGGTCGAGGGTGCCCGTGGTGACGACCCCGGTCGCTCCGAAGCCGGCGGCCAGCCGGATCACGGCCCCCGCGTTTCCGAGGTTGCGCGGGTTGTCGAGGACCACGACGGGCGCGCTGCGCGGGACGCGCGCCAGCTTCTCCAGGTTGGCCCGGCGGGACGGCCGTACGGCCAGGGCGGCCACGGCGGTGGGGTGCGGCCGCGGCACCAGGGTCGCGTAGACCGCCTCCGGCACCTCGGCCAGCAGCGTGTCCAGCGTGTCCCGGACGTCCGGGGCCAGCTCGTCGGCGAGGGCGAGCGCCGCCGACCGGTCGGTGGTGACGGCGACCGGCACCTCGGCCCCGAAGCGCACCGCGTGCTTGAGCGCGTGGAAGCCGTCGAGCAGCACACAGGCGGCGGCGCGCTCGCGCCAGCGGGTCACGGGACCGGTCATGCCCCGAAGCCTACGCGGGCGGTCTCACTGTCCTCCGGCGAGCGCGGCGCAGGCAGGTCCGGGCCGCCGCGCCGCGTCAGCCGCTCACGCGCGCGTGCCGCCCGGCCGCCGAGCCGGATCAGGAAGGACGTCGGCAGGAACACCGAGTCCGCGGCGATCATCGCCAGCGAGAAGAAGGGCAGCCCGAGGACGACCGCGATCACGGCGTGCTCGGTCATCATCACGGCCAGCAGCACGTTCTTGACCCGCCGGTTGAACAGCGTGAACGGGAAGGCGACCTGCGCGACGACCGTCCCGTACGTCATCAGCATGACCAGGGTGCCGCCCGCCGACAGCAGGTCGGCGAGGGCGGGCCAGGGCGAGAAGGAGTCCAGGTGCAGCGGGTAGTAGACGGCGGTGCCGTCCTGCCAGCGCGAGCCCTGGATCTTGTACCAGCCGGCCGTGGCGTAGATCAGGCAGGCCTCGGCCATGATCACGACGAGGGCGCCGTTGTGCACGACGTTGGCGACCACGTCCAGCAGGATCCGGGGCTCCGCCGAGCGCGCGCGGCGCCCCACCGCCCACCACAGGCCCTGGGCCAGCCAGACCGTCCACAGCAGCACCGGGACGAACAGGCCGCCGTGCAGACGGCCCGTCACGGTCACCCCGGCCAGCACGAGACCGAGCACCCCCCACAGCAGGGGCCCGACCCGGTCGGTGACCCGCTCCCCGCGCGCGCGTGCCGCCGCCTCGCGCCCGGCCCGCCGGGCGTCCAGGGACCACACCTGCCCGCAGCGGGTGAACACCAGGTAGATCGACATCAGGTGCAGGACGTTGTCGCCGCCGTCGCCCACGAAGATGCTGCGGTTCTGCAGAGAGAGCACGCCGACCATGAACAGCACGGACGCCGTACGGGTGCGCCAGCCCAGCAGGAGCAGGGCGCTCGCGACGACGGCGAGAACGTAGAACGCCTCGAACCAGGCCCGCCCGTCCGTCCACATCAGAGCCGAGAACGCGCCGTTGTCCGAGGTCAGTCTGCGGGCGAGGGCCCAGCTCCAGGGGCCGTCGGGGCCGTAGAGCTGCTCGCGGTGGGGGAACTCGCGCAGCAGGAACAGCAGCCAGGTCCCGGCGGAGCCGATGCGGACCACGGCGGACTGGTAGGGACCTAGAGCCGACTCGGTGACGCGGGCGACACCGCGGGAGACGGACGGCACGCGACGGTTCACCGCACACCTCCCGCGGCCTCGTCGTGCGTCACCGTCCACCAGGGCAGCAGCCGGTAGACCGGGGTGTCGGAGATCTGCTCGTGGCTCCAGGCGGGCGGCGGCACGTTGGTCGTGCGGGAGCGGACCTGCACGCGGCCGATGACGCTCTTCGGACCGATGCCGTCCTCGGTGTACAGCCGCCGGACGACGATGCGGCGCAGGTACTCCTCGGAGAGGGAACCGCGCAGGCCCACCGGGCGGTTGTCGGCGCCGTGCGTGGCGACGAAGAGGTCCCAGGCCCGGCGCAGCTCGTTCTGCTGGGTGTGGCTGGGCAGCAGATTGCCGTCTATCGCCTCGCCGTCCTGCGCCGACAGGTCGTACCAGCCGGTGGTCGTGACGGTGCCGTCCGCCGCCCGGAACCGGGTGCGGACCTGCACCGCGATGTTCTGCTGCAGCGGATTGGGGGCGAACAGCTTCCAGTTCTGCTCGAACTCCGGGTAGATCCACTCGTCGATCGCCCGGCCGTGCTGCTTCGTCACCGTGTTCGCCGGGGCCACGTGCAGGAAGACCATGCCGAGGTGCACGCAGGCGGTCACCGCGACGACCGCCACCGCCAGGGCGACGCCGATCTGGTAGCGGAGGGAGAGCGCGGCCACGCCGGTGCGCGGGCCGCCCTCCTGCTTCGCCTGCCCACCGGCGGGCCCGCCGGTGGCGTCCGGCCCGGGCCGGTGACGCGTCCCGCCCGAGCCGTCCGGCCCCGGCGGGGCCGTCGAGTCCTCGTCGTACGCGTCCATTCCGCACCGTTTCCCTGTCACCGCCGCATGGCCCACGGAACCGCATGGCCCACGGACACCGCACGGCTCGTCGGCGTCCGCACGGAACGGTACTCAGCCTCACCCGTCCGGCGCAGCCCCGAGTCACTGCCGGTGCGCCACGGCAGGGCGGGGGACAGGGTGACGAGCGGGGTTGTCCACAGGCTGTGGGAGGGATTGTCCACAGCGGTTGACACCTCGCCGCGCCTCGCCCCACCATTGAACCCACACGGACCGAACGATCGGTCGGGAGAGTGCTCCAGCAGAGCCCGAGGTCAGGGGGACCGCATGGCCACAGCAGCCGCGCAGCGCACCGCCGACGCGGAGGCGGAGGTGTACGAGCGCGCCTTCGACGCCGCGGTGGCCGCGGACGAGCGCATCGAGCCCCGCGACTGGATGCCCGACGCCTACCGCGCGACCCTGATCAGGCAGATCGCCCAGCACGCCCACTCCGAGATCATCGGCATGCAGCCGGAGGCCAACTGGATCACGCGCGCGCCCTCGCTGCGCCGCAAGGCCATCCTCATGGCCAAGGTCCAGGACGAGGCGGGCCACGGCCTGTACCTGTACAGCGCCGCCGAGACCCTCGGCACCAGCCGCGAGGAGCTCCTCGACAAACTGCACAGCGGCCGCCAGAAATACTCCTCGATCTTCAACTACCCCACCCTGACCTGGGCCGACGTCGGCGCGATCGGCTGGCTGGTGGACGGCGCCGCCATCACCAACCAGGTGCCCCTGTGCCGCTGCTCGTACGGGCCGTACGCACGCGCGATGGTCCGCATCTGCAAGGAGGAGTCCTTCCACCAGCGCCAGGGGTACGAGCTGTTGCTCGCCCTCAGCCGCGGCACACCCGAGCAGCACGCGATGGCGCAGGACGCGGTGGACCGCTGGTGGTGGCCCTCCCTGATGATGTTCGGCCCGCCCGACGACGCCTCGCGGCACTCCGCGCAGTCGATGGCCTGGAAGATCAAGCGCCACTCCAACGACGAGCTGCGCCAGCGCTTCGTCGACATCTGCGTCCCGCAGGCCGAGTCGCTGGGCCTGAGCCTGCCGGACGCGGACCTGAAGTGGAACGAGGAGCGCGGGCACCACGACTTCGGCGCCATCGACTGGACGGAGTTCCAGGAGGTCCTCAAGGGCAACGGCCCGTGCAACGAACAGCGCATCACCCAGCGCCGCCGGGCACACGACGAGGGCGCCTGGGTACGGGAGGCGGCCGCGGCGTACGCGGCCAAGCACACCGGTGAGAAGCACACCGGTGGGACAGGAGCGAGCCGAGCATGACCACCACCGACTGGCCCCTGTGGGAGGTCTTCGTGCGCTCCCGCCGCGGGCTCTCCCACACCCACGCCGGCAGCCTGCACGCCCCGGACGCGGAACTGGCCCTGCGCAACGCCCGCGATCTGTACACCCGGCGCGGCGAGGGCGTCTCCATATGGGTCGTCCCCGCGTCCGCGATCACGGCCTCCTCTCCCGACGAGAAGGACCCGTTCTTCGAACCCGCCGCCGACAAGCCGTACCGGCACCCGACGTTCTACGAAATCCCGGAAGGGGTGAAGCACCTGTGACGGCGACCACCGCGCCCATGACGGCCGCCCTCGCCCTCGGCGACGACGCCCTGGTGCTCTCCCACCGTCTGGGCGAATGGGCGGGACACGCGCCCGTCCTCGAGGAGGAGGTCGCGCTCGCCAACATCGCGCTGGACCTGCTGGGACAGGCCCGGTTCCTGCTGTCGACGGCCGGGGACGAGGACGAGCTGGCGTATCTGCGTGAGGAGCGCGCCTTCACCAACCTCCAGCTCGTGGAGCAGCCGAACGGCGACTTCGCGCACACCATCGCCCGCCAGCTGTACTTCTCCACCTACCAGCACCTGCTCTACGGCGAACTGGCCAACGGGCAAGGCCCCTTCGCCCCGCTCGCGGCGAAGGCCGTCAAGGAGGTCGCCTACCACCGCGACCACGCCGAGCAGTGGACCCTGCGGCTCGGCGACGGCACGGAGGCCAGTCACGAGCGGATGCGGCGGGCGTGCGCGGCGCTGTGGCGGTTCACCGGGGAGCCGTTCCAGCCGGTGGAGGGGCTGGACGCCGACTGGGCCGCCCTGGAGACGGCCTGGCTGGATTCGGTCGGGGACGTGCTGCGCCGGGCCACTCTGACGGTCCCCGAGGGACCGCGGACCGGGGCGTGGTCGGCCGGCGCCGGCCGCCAGGGACTGCACACCGAGTCGTTCGGGCGGATGCTCGCCGAGATGCAGCACCTGCACCGCAGCCATCCGGGGGCGTCATGGTGACCGCGACGACTCCCCTGGAGACCGAGCTGCTCCGCCTCGCCGGCTCGGTCCCCGACCCCGAACTGCCCGTGCTCACCCTCCAGGAACTGGGCGTCCTGCGCGCGGTGCACGTGCGGGGCACGGACGCCGTGGACGTCGAGCTGACGCCGACCTACACCGGCTGCCCGGCGGTGGAGGCGATGTCCCTGGACATAGAGCGGTTGCTGCGCGAGCACGGCATGCGGGAGGTCACCGTGCGCACGGTGCTCACGCCCGCCTGGTCGACGGACGACATCACCGACGAAGGACGGCGCAAGCTGCGGGAGTTCGGGATAGCGCCCCCACGCGTGCGCCGGGACACCGGTCCGGTGCCCCTGGAACTGGGGCCGACCCGCACCCGCCCCCGCGCCGGAGCGACGGACGCGACCGGTGCGGCAGGTCCGGCAGGTCCGGCAGGTCCGGCAGGTCCGGCAGGTCCGGCGGACCTTCACGATCCCGTCCGCTGCCCGCACTGCGGATCCGCCGACACCGAGCTGCTGAGCCGGTTCTCGTCCACCGCCTGCAAGGCCCTGCGGCGCTGTCTGGCCTGCCGGGAACCGTTCGACCACTTCAAGGAGCTGTGATGGCCCGCTTCCACCCGCTCCCGGTGGCCGCGGTCGACCGGCTCACCGACGACTCCGTGGCCCTCACCTTCACCGTCCCGCCCGAACTGCGCGAGGAGTACCGGCACGTACCGGGCCAGCACCTCGCGCTGCGGCGCCGGGCCGGCGGGGTTGAGACACGGCGGACGTACTCGATCTGCTCACCGGCGCCCGAGCCCGGCGGCGCGGGACCGCGCACCCTGAGGGTCGGGGTGCGGCTGGTCGAGGGCGGGGCCTTCTCGACGTACGCGCTGAAGGAGGTGAACGTCGGGGACGAACTGGAGGTGATGACTCCGGCCGGACGGTTCACCCTGGAGCCCGCGCCCGGTCGGTACGCCGCGATCGTGGGCGGCAGCGGGATCACCCCGGTGCTGTCGATCGTCTCCACGCTGCTGGCGCGTGAGCCCCGTGCCCGGTTCTGCCTGATACGCGGCGACCGTACGGCTGCCTCCACGATGTTCCTGGAGGAGGTCGCCGACCTGAAGGACCGGTATCCCGAGCGGTTGCAGCTGGTGACCGTGCTGTCCCGGGAGGAGCAGCAGGCGGGGCTGCCGTCCGGGCGGCTGGACCAGGAGCGGCTGACGGGACTGCTGCCGGCGCTGTTGCCGGTGGGCGAAGTGGCGGGCTGGTTCCTGTGCGGGCCCTACGGGCTGGTGCAGGGCGCGGAGCGGGCGCTGCGCGGGCTCGGGGTGGACCGGGCCCGGATCCACCAGGAGATCTTCCACGTGGACGCCGGTGCGGCACCGGCGACGGCCGCCGCGGCCCCCGCGCACAGCACCGTGACCGCCCGGCTCGACGGGCGCGGCGGGACCTGGCCGGTCCAGGACGGCGAGTCCCTCCTGGAGACGGTGCTGCGCAACCGGCCCGACGCGCCCTATGCCTGCAAGGGCGGGGTGTGCGGAACGTGCCGCGCCTTCCTGGTGTCGGGCGAGGTGCGCATGGACCGCAACTTCGCGCTGGAGGCGGAGGAGACGGAGGCCGGCTATGTGCTGGCCTGCCAGTCGCATCCGGTGACGGAGAAGGTGGAGCTGGACTTCGACCGCTGACACACCGTTCCCGTGACGCACCGTTCCCTTCTTCTAGAACCTGTTCTATCTTGACGGACCGTCAGATCAGCACCGTCGGCTGCCGACTGGGGCCGGGCGGATCCGCCGGGAGGACAGGACCGTGGACTTCACCTTCACCGAGGAACAGCTGGCGGCGGCCGAGGCGGCGCGGGGCGTGTTCGCCGGGGTCGCGCCGGACGCGGTGCCGAGCCCAGCGCTGACCGTGGGCGCCGTGGCCGAGGACTTCGACCGGGCACTGTGGTCCAGGCTCGCCGACGCGGACCTGCTGAGCCTGCTGCTCGACGCCGAGTACGGTGGCGCGGGCCTCGACGCCATCGCGCTGTGCCTGGTGCTGCGGGAGTCCGCGAAGGTGCTGGCACGGGTGCCGCTGCTGGAGAGCAGCGCGGCGGCGGCTGCCGTACAGGCCTACGGCAACGAGGAGCTGAGGGCCGGGCTGCTGCCGCGTGCCGGACGGGGCGAGCTCGTGCTCACCGTCGCGGCGCACGGCCGCACCGGCCATGACCCGGCCGAACTCGCCGTCACGGCACGACGGGACGGCGAGGTGTGGGTGCTGGACGGGGTGCAGACCGGGGTGGCGTGGGCGTACGGCGCCGACCTCACCGTCGTACCGGCGCACACCGCAGCCGACCGTACCGTCCTCGCGCTGGTCCCCCGCGGCCATGACGGCGTCGTGCTCGCCGAGCAGGTCTCCACCTCGGGGGAGCGGCTGGGCGAGCTGCGTCTGCGGTCGGCTCGGATCGCGGCCGGCTACGTCATCGAGACCGACGGCGCCTGGGAGTGGCTGCGCGCGCTGCTGGTCACCGGGACGTGCGCGCTCTCGCTCGGGCTGGGGGAGCGGGTGCTGCGGATGACCAGCGACTACACCGGCAAGCGGGAGCAGTTCGGCCACCCGGTCGCGACCTTCCAGGCGGTCGCCGTGCAGGCCGCCGACCGGTACATCGACCTGCGGGCCATGGAGGCCACACTGTGGCAGGCCGCGTGGCGCATCGCCTCGGGCGCGCCGGGCGCGCTGCCCGCCGCCGGGGACGTGGCCGTGGCGAAGATCTGGGCCGCGGAGGGCGTACGGCGGGTCGTGCAGACCGCACAGCATCTGCACGGCGGGTTCGGCGCCGACACCGACTACGCCCTGCACCGGTACCACGCCTGGGCCAAGCACCTGGAGCTGTCGCTCGGCCCGGCGGCGGCGTACGAGGAGACGCTGGGGGACCTGCTGGCCGCCCATCCCCTGGGCTGACCGGCCCACGCCCCCGCGGAGGCCGGGCCGCCGGAGACGCGCCGGCGGGGGTGGGTCAGAGGACGTGCCCCGGCTGTCCGGCGTCCGTGACGACGGGACGGCCCGCGGCCGCCCAGACCTGCATGCCGCCGTCCACGTTCACCGCATCGAGGCCCTGCTGCACCAGATACATCGTGACCTGCGCCGAACGGCCACCGGAACGGCAGATCACGTGGACCCGGCCGTCCTGCGGCGCCGCCTCGGTCAGCTCACCGTACCGGGCGACGAACTCGCTGATGGGAATGTGCAGCGCCCCCTCGGCGTGACCCGCCTGCCACTCGTCGTCCTCGCGGACGTCCAGCAGGAAGTCGCCGTCCTTGAGATCCGTGACCTCGACCGTGGGCACACCAGCTCCGAAACTCATGGCCCCGACGCTACCCGAAGAGCGCCGCCGGACGGCCCGGCTACCCCCGCTCCAGCAGCGCCGCCAGTTCTGCCTCGCGGTCCGCCACGTCCTTGCGGAGCTGCTCAGCGATCTCCGCCAGGAGGGCGTCGGGGTCCTCGGGAGCCAGGCGGAGCATCGAGGCGATCGCGCTGTCCTCCAGTTCGCGGGCGACCAGGGCGAGCAGTTCCTTGCGCTGGGCCAGCCACTCCAGGCGGGCGTAGAGCTCCTCGCTGCGGCTGGGGAGCCGCTCGGCGAGCGCCGGCCCCGCCGCCCACTCCTTGGCCAGCTCCCGCAGCAGCGCCTCGTCACCACGGGCATAAGCGGCGTTGACGCGGGTGAGGAACTCCTCGCGGCGCGCCCGCTCGGGCTCCTCCTGCGCCAGATCCGGGTGGGCCTTGCGGGCCAGCTCGCGGTAGAGCTTGCGGGCCTCCTCGCTGGGCCGGACCCGCTGCGGGGGCCGCACCTCCTGCTCGGTGAGCATCGCGGCGGCCTCCGGGAACAGTCCGTGGCCGTCCATCCAGCCGTGCAGCAGTTCCTCGACACCGGGAATGGGCATCACCCGGGCCCGCGCCTCCTCGGCGCGCCGCAGGTCCTCGGGATCACCGCTGCGGGCGGCCCTGGCCTCGGCGATCTGGGCGTCCAGTTCCTCGAGCCGGGAGTACATCGGGCCGAGCCGCTGCTCGTGCAGCCGGGAGAAGTTCTCGACCTCGACGCGGAAGGTCTCCACCGCGATCTCGAACTCGATCAGGGCCTGCTCGGCGGCCCGCACGGCCCGTTCCAGCCGCTCCTCGGGCCGGGGCGGCTGGGACTGCTCAGCTTCCGGGGTCGTCACCCGACCAGCGTAGGCCACCCGGGCCCGCCCCAGGCCCGGCGCCCGGCCCACTCCTCGGCAGCCGCGCCGCGCCGACGACGACACCACCGACGACACCACCGCGGGGATCGGTGAAGGCCGGTGCCGCACCGTCCCCGCCGCTCGGGCGCACCTGCCTCACACGCCCGGTTCCGCCGCGATCCGCCCCGACCTGACCGCCGCCACCAGGTCCGCGTGATCCGCCTCCGTGCGGTCCGCGTAGGCGACCGCGAACGCGGCCACCGCCTCGTCCAGTTCCTCGTTCTTGCCGCAGTAACCGGCTATCAGACGGGGATCGGCGCTGTGCGAGTGGGCCCGGGCCAGCAGGGCGCCGGTCATACGGCCGTAGTCGTCGAACTGGTCGGCGGCGAGCGCGGCGGGGTCGACGCTGCCCTTGCGGTTGCGGAACTGCCGCACCTGGAACGGCCGCCCGTCGACCGTCGTCCAGCCCAGCAGGATGTCGCTGACGACCTGCATCCGCTTCTGGCCCAGCACCACCCGCCGGCCCTCGTGCTCGACGGACGGCGCCGCGAAACCGGCCGTCGCCAGATGCGGCACCAGCGCGGACGGGCGGGCCTCCTTCACCTGCAGGACCAGCGGCTCGCCGCGGTGGTCCAGGAGCAGCACGACGTACGACCGGGTGCCCACACTGCCCGTGCCGACGACCCGGAACGCCACGTCGTGCACCGTGTGGCGGGCCAGCAGCGGCAGGCGGTCCTCGGAGAGGGACGTGACGTACTGCTCCAGGGACGCCGCAACCGCCGCGGCCTCCGCGTCCGGCACGCGGCGCAGCACCGGCGGGGCGTCGACGAAGCGGTGCCCGCCGTCCTCGGCGGCCTCGGTCGACTTGGCCGCGAACCGCCCGCTGGTGTTGGCCCGCGCCTTCTCCGAGACCCGCTCCAGCGTGCCGAGCAGGTCGTGCGCATCGGTGTGCGAGACGAGTTCCTCGTCGGCGATGGCGTTCCAGGCGTCCAGCACCGGCAGCTTGGCGAGCAGCCGCATGGTGCGCCGGTAGGCGCCCACCGCGTCGTGCGCCGCCTGCCGGCACACGTCCTCGGCGGCGCCCGCCTCCCGGCCCGCCAGCACCAGGGAGGCGGCGAGCCGCTTGAGGTCCCATTCCCAGGGGCCGTGCACCGTCTCGTCGAAATCGTTCAGGTCGATGACCAGACCGCCGCGCGCGTCGCCGTACAGACCGAAGTTGGCCGCGTGCGCGTCCCCGCATATCTGGGTACCGATACGGGTGCTGGGGGTGCGGGCCAGGTCGTACGCCATGAGGCCCGCGGAGCCCCGCAGGAACGCGAACGGCGTCGCCGCCATCCTGCCGACCCGGATCGGCGTGAGCTCGGGAATTCGGCCGCGGCTCGACTCCTCCACGGCGCTCACCGCGTCCGGACGCGCCCCGTCGAGGTCGAGGGCGCGGTGCGCACTGCGCGGGACACCCGCCCGCAGCGCCTTGCCCTCCGCCTTCGGCGAACCCTGCGGCGGCCAGTCGGCGAACCCCCGCACCCGGGGCAGCCGGCGCGCCTCCCCGGCCTCCGTGACCACCACTCCAGCACCGGTCTCGGTCATCGCGACCGCCTCCCCCGCACCCACTCGTACGAACATCAACGCCTGCCGACCGTACAGCCGGTGGCCGAAACAGGTCAGACCCTGTGGACAACTCCACGCCTGTGGAAAACCCGCCGGCCGCAGCGTCCGGCCCCCACGACGGCTCGATCATCGTCAGCCAGGAGTGGCGGCGGCACACCGTCGGGCAGCGCGTCCGGGTCCGGCTCGGCGACGGCACCCCGTAGACCCCGCGGGCCGCCACCGCCACGGCCACCGGCACCGGCGACCACGGCGTCTACGTCACCCCGCGCAACGCCCCCGGCGCGCCGGTCGACCGGGTCGACGTCGCCCTCGCGCCCGGCGGCGACGCGCGCACCGTGGCCGCGGGACCGCGCGGCCGTACACGCCCCGGACGGCCGGGCACTGACCAGGGAACAGTGGCTGCGGGCGACTCGCCCCGGCACCGACCGCACCACCCGCCTCGGCCTGCCGCTGGTCCTGGGCATCGCCCTGCTCGGCACCGCCGTCTCCGTGGCCGAGACCGCCGTGACGGCCGCCTCCGACCGGCGGCACGACCTGGCCGTCCTGCGCCTGACCGGGGCGACCCGGGCGCAGGCGCTGCGGCTGAGGGCGGCCGAGGCCCTGACAGCGGTCGCGCTGGGCGCGCTCCTCGGCCTGCTGGTCACCGCACTCACGCTGCGCCGCCGCACGACCTGAGAGACTCATCACACCGCACGGCATGACCCACCAACGCCTACGGGCCCACCGTGATGATCACGATGGGCCCGTAGCCTCTGTGCGCGAGGGGGGAGTTGAACCCCCACGCCCTTGCGGGCACTGGAACCTGAATCCAGCGCGTCTGCCTATTCCGCCACCCGCGCATTGGGTGTGTCCTCCGGCCCCGTCCCTTTCGGTCCGGCCCCTTCCGACACCCAGAACATTAGCACGTCGGACAGGGTGGATTCACATCCCTTCCCGCCCGCCCCGCTCCCACCCGGCCACGTACCGAAGAGGCCCTGTTCACGTATCAACCTCGTACCGGTCACGGCCATCTCCCCAGGAGGCGGACCGGGTCCACAGCCAGGTGCGGGACACTGGTCTTCACGCCCCTCTACGATCCTTGACAAGAGGAGTTCGAAGGGGAGCCGCTCGGGGAACCGGCTGTTTGCCGGGCCGCGTGGATACGATCAGTAAGCAGTACCAGGCAAGGCAGCAGGAACCGCAGCACGCAACCGCAGCACGCAACCGCAGTACGGCACGGCAGAAGACAGCCACGGAGGAGGTGCCCCATGGGAGTCCTGAAGAAGTTCGAGCAGCGTCTCGAAGGTCTGGTCAACGGCACCTTCGCCAAGGTGTTCAAGTCCGAGGTCCAGCCGGTGGAGATCGCCGGCGCGCTCCAGCGGGAGTGCGACAACAACGCCACCATCTGGAACCGCGACCGGACCGTCGTACCCAACGACTTCATCGTGGAGCTGAGCGCGCCGGACTTCGAGCGCCTCAGCCCCTACTCCGGCCAGCTCGGCGACGAGCTCGCCGGCATGGTGCGCGACTACGCCAAGCAGCAGCGCTACACCTTCATGGGCCCCATCAAGGTCAACCTGGAGAAGGCCGACGACCTCGACACCGGCCTGTACCGGGTGCGCAGCCGCACGCTCGCCTCCTCCAGCAGCCAGCAGGGCCCCTCCGCACCCGCGTCGGCCCCGCCCGCCGGACGCCCCGGCCCGGCCGCCCCCGGCGGATACGGCTACCCGCCGGCCCCCGCCCCGCCCATGCCCGCCGCACCGCCCCCCGGCGCCCGCCCCGGCGGATACGGCTACCCGCAGCCCGCCACCCAGCGGCCCGCGGCCGCACCCATGAGCGGCGGACGCACCCGCTACTGGATCGAGATCAACGGCACCCGCCACCAGATCTCCCGCGCGACGCTCGTGCTGGGCCGCAGCACCGAGGCCGACGTGCGGATCGACGACCCCGGCGTCTCCCGCCGGCACTGCGAGATCCGGACCGGAACGCCCTCGACGATCCAGGATCTCGGCTCCACCAACGGCATCGTGGTGGACGGGCAGCACACCACCCGCGCTACGCTCCGCGACGGCTCGCGGATCGTCGTGGGCAGCACCACCATCATTTACCGGCAAGCCGAAGGGTGAAGCGGGGGCAATGTCAGAGCTGACCCTCACGGTCATGCGGCTGGGTTTCCTGGCCGTACTGTGGCTGTTCGTGATCGTGGCCGTGCAGGTCATCCGCAGCGACCTGTTCGGTACGCGCGTCACCCAGCGCGGAGCGCGCAGGGAGGCCGTGCGCCCCCAGCAGGCCGCGGCCCGGCAGCAGGCCGCGCCCCCGCAGCAGCGCGGCCAGCAGGGCGGCGGCCGGCAACGCCGCAACGCCCCCACCAAGCTGGTCGTGACCGAGGGCACACTGACCGGCACCACCGTCGCGCTCCAGGGCCAGACCATCACCCTGGGCCGCGCCCACGACTCCACGATCGTGCTGGACGACGACTACGCCTCCAGCCGTCATGCCAGGATCTACCCGGACCGCGACGGCCAGTGGATCGTCGAGGACCTCGGCTCCACCAACGGCACGTACCTGGACCGGTCCCGGCTGACGACTCCCACACCGATCGCGCTGGGCGCCCCGATCCGCATCGGCAAGACCGTCATCGAGCTGCGGAAGTAGTGCTACATCATGGATAGGCGCGAGCGGAGCGAGCACGCAGCGGCGGACCGCACCCCGGTCTCCGGCGCGCTCCCGACCGGAGGGTGGGCAGTGTGGCTCGACACGACCGGCTGTACCCGGAGCCGACAGGCGAGGTGCGCATGAGTCTGTCACTGCGCTTCGCCGCCGGATCGCACAAAGGCATGATCCGGGAGGGCAACGAGGACTCCGGTTACGCCGGTCCGCGTCTGCTCGCCATCGCCGACGGCATGGGCGGCGCCGCGGCCGGCGAGGTCGCCTCCTCCGAGGCGATCTCCACACTGGTCACCCTCGACGACGACGTACCCGGCTCGGACCTCCTCACTTCCCTCGCCGCCGCCGTGCAGCGCGCCAACTCCGAACTGCGCGCCATGGTCGGCGAGGACCCGCAGCTCGACGGCATGGGCACCACCCTCACCGCCCTGCTGTGGACCGGACAGCGACTCGGCCTCGTACACGTCGGCGACTCGCGTGCCTACCTGCTGCGCGACGGCGTCCTCACCCAGATCACCCAGGACCACACCTGGGTGCAGCGGCTCGTCGACGAGGGCCGGATCACCGAGGAAGAGGCCACCACCCACCCCCAGCGGTCCCTCCTCATGCGGGCCCTGGGCACCAGCGACCACGTCGAGCCCGACCTGTCCGTCCGCGAGGTACGGGCCGGCGACCGCTACCTGATCTGCTCCGACGGCCTCTCCGGCGTCGTCTCCCACCAGACGATGGAGGAGACCCTCGCCAGCTACCAGGGCCCGCAGGAGACCGTCCAGGAACTCATCCAGCTCGCGCTGCGCGGCGGCGGCCCCGACAACATCACCGTGATCATCGCCGACGTCCTCGACCTGGACACCGGCGACACCCTCGCCGGACAGCTCTCCGACACCCCCGTCGTGGTCGGCGCCGTCGCCGAGAACCAGCACCAGCTGAACGACAACGGCATCATGCAGACCCCGGCCGGCCGTGCCTCCGGCCTCGGCCGCCAGGGCCACGGCCAGGGCGGCGGCGAGTTCGGCCCGCCCGGCAGCGGCGACACCACCGGCTACACCCCCACCGGCAGCTTCGGCGACTACACCGACGCCGACTTCGTCAAGCCCGGCAAGGGCCGCAGGTGGTTCAAGCGGTCCCTGTACGGCACCCTCGCCCTCGCCGTCATCGGCGGCGGCCTCTACGGCGGCTACCGCTGGACCCAGACCCAGTACTACGTCGGCGCCAAGGGCGAACACGTGGCGCTGTACCGGGGCATCAGCCAGGACCTCGCCTGGGTGTCCCTGTCGAAGGTGGAGAAGGACCACCCCGAGATCGAACTCAAGTACCTGCCGCCCTACCAGCAGAAGCAGGTCAAGAACACGATCGCGGAAGGCGGCCTCACCGACGCCCAGGCAAAGGTCGACGAACTCGCCGTCCAGGCCTCCGCCTGCAAGAAGGAGACCGAACGCCAGACGGCCTCCGCCAACAGCGCCAAGAACGCCGAGAACAACGCCAAAACCGGCCAGGACAAGACCTCCGGCACCACGGGAACCACGAACACCTCCTTCACGTCCAAGGCCTCACCGACACCGAACCCGTCGGGCAGCAAGACGCCGTCCCCTTCGAATTCGAAGTCTCCGTCCACGACCCCGTCCGCGACCCCCAGCCCCGGCCCCACCCTCTCGGAGGATGAGCAGAAGGTCGTCTCGCTGTGCGGTAAGCAGTAGGCAAGCCGTGAGAGGCCCCGTCACACGATGAGCACTACCAACCCGTCGACGCACCACACGTCCACCATCGGCGCCATCGGCGCACCCAGCAGACGCAACACCGAGCTCGCCCTCCTGGTGTTCGCCGTCGCCATCCCGGTGTTCGCCTACGCCAACGTGGGCCTGGCCATCAACGACCAGGTACCCGCCGGCCTCCTGAGCTACGGCCTCGGCCTCGGCCTGCTGGCCGGGATCGCCCACCTCGTCGTACGCAAGTTCGCTCCGTACGCCGACCCGCTGCTGCTGCCGCTGGCCACCCTGCTCAACGGCCTCGGGCTCGTCGTAATCTGGCGGCTGGACCAGTCGAAGCTGCTGCAGTCGCTGCCCACCTACGTCACAGCGGCACCCCGCCAGCTGCTGTACACGGCGCTGGGCATCGCTCTGTTCGCCGTAGTGCTGATCTTCCTGAAGGACCACCGTGTCCTGCAGCGCTACACCTACATCTCCATGTTCTGCGCCCTGATCCTGCTGGTCCTGCCGCTGGTGCCGGGCCTCGGGGCCAACGTCTTCGGCGCCAAGATCTGGATCCGGGTCCCGGGTCTGGGCACCCTCCAGCCCGGCGAGTTCGCGAAGATCGTCCTCGCCGTCTTCTTCGCCGGATACCTGATGGTCAAGCGCGACGCCCTGGCCCTGGCCAGCCGCCGGTTCATGGGGCTGTACCTGCCGCGCGGCCGCGACCTCGGCCCCATCCTGGTCGTCTGGGCGATCTCGATCCTCATCCTGGTGTTCGAGACCGACCTCGGCACCTCGCTGCTGTTCTTCGGCATGTTCGTGATCATGCTGTACGTCGCCACCGAGCGGACCAGCTGGATCGTCTTCGGTCTGCTGATGTCCGCGGCCGGCGCGGTCGGCGTGGCCAGCTTCGAGCCGCACATCCAGACGCGTGTCCAGGCCTGGCTCGACCCGATGCGCGAGTACAAGCTCAGCCGCACCCCGGGCGTCACCGGACTCCACTCCGACCAGCTGCAGCAGGCCCTCTGGGCCTTCGGCTCCGGGGGGACCCTCGGTACCGGCCTCGGCCAGGGCCACTCGGACCTGATCCGGTTCGCCGCCAACTCCGACTTCATCCTCGCCACCTTCGGCGAGGAACTGGGCCTGGCCGGCATCATGGCGATCCTCCTGCTCTACGGCCTGATCGTGGAGCGCGGCGTGCGCACCGCCCTCGCCGCCCGCGACCCCTTCGGCAAGCTGCTCGCCGTCGGCCTGTCCGGTGCCTTCGCGCTCCAGGTCTTCGTGGTGGCCGGCGGCGTGATGGGCCTCATCCCGCTGACCGGTATGACCATGCCGTTCGTCGCGTACGGCGGTTCCTCCGTACTGGCCAACTGGTCGCTCATCGGCATCCTCATCCGCATCAGCGACACCGCCCGCCGCCCCGCGCCCGCCCCCGCCAGCAACCCCGACGCCGAGATGACCCAGGTGGTCCGCCCGTCATGAACAAGCCGCTACGCCGGATCGCGCTCTTCTGCGGCCTCCTCGTCCTCACCCTGCTCATCCGGGACAACTGGCTGCAGTACGTCAAGGCAAACAGCCTCAAGGACGACCCCAACAACCGCCGCGTCACCATCGCGCGTTACTCCACGCCCCGCGGCGACATCATCGTCGACGGCGACCCGATCACCGGCTCCACCGAGACGAAGAACGGCGACCTCAAGTACAAGCGCACCTACAAGAACGGCCCCATGTGGGCGCCGGTCACCGGGTACGCCTCGCAGGCCTTCGGCGCCAACCAGCTCGAGTCCATCGAGGACGGCATCCTCACCGGCGACGACGACCGCCTCTTCTTCCGCAAGACCCTCGACATGGTCACGGGCAAGCCGCAGCAGGGCGGAAACGTCGTCACCACGCTCAGCGCGGACGCGCAGAAGGCCGCGTTCGGCGGTCTGCAGAGGCAGGGCAGCAAGGGCGCCGTGGTCGCCCTGGAGCCCTCAACGGGCAAGATCCTGGCCCTGGCCTCCTACCCGTCGTACGACCCCTCGTCCTTCGCGGGCAACTCCACGACGACGGACTCCAAGGCCTGGACCAAGCTCCAGAAGAAGAACAATCCCGCCGACCCGATGCTCAACCGGGCACTGCGCGAGACCTACCCGCCGGGCTCCACCTTCAAGGTGGTCACCGCCGCGGCCGCGCTGGAGAACGGGCTGTACTCCTCCGCCGACCAGAAGACCGACTCGCCGCTGCCCTACATCATGAAGGGCACCACGACCGAGCTGAAGAACGAGGGCAACATCCCCTGCAAGGACGCGACCATGCGCATCGCGCTCCGCTACTCCTGCAACACCGTCTTCGGCAAGATCGGCTCCGACCTCGGCAACGACAAGATGCTCGCCGAGGCGAAGAAGTTCGGCTTCGACAGCGAGCAGTTCACCCCGGTGCGCTCCAGCGCCTCGGTGTTCTCCGACAAGATGAACTCGTCGCAGACCGCGCTGTCCTCGATCGGCCAGTTCAACACCGCCGCCACCCCGCTGCAGATGGCCATGGTCGCCTCCGCCGTCGCCAACGACGGCAAGCTGATGAAGCCGTACATGGTCGACGAACTGCAGTCCTCCAACCTCGACCCGGTCGCCAAGACCGACCCCGAGGAGATGAGCCAGCCGCTGTCGCCCCAGAACGCCCAGATCCTGCAGTCGATGATGGAGACGGTCGTCAAGGAGGGCACGGGCACGAAGGCGCAGATCAGCGGGGTCACCGTCGGCGGCAAGACCGGTACCGCCCAGCACGGCGTCGCCAACAGCGAGAACCCGTACGCCTGGTTCATCTCCTACGCCAAGCTCCCCGACGGCAGCTCCCCGGTCGCCGTCGCCGTGGTGATCGAGGACGAACAGGCCAACCGCGACGACATCTCCGGCGGCGGCCTCGCGGCCCCGATCGCGAAGAGCGTGATGGAGGCGGTCATCAACTCCAAGAAGTGACTCCGCTCACGTCCCCCACACATCGGTGCACGTTGCGATACCGGTCCTGTATCGGGTGACGGGCTTGGCCAGGTCACACAGAGCGAGCCGGGTACGGTAGGCCCGGACGGCAGCCTCCGGCCGCACACCCACGTGCCGGCCGGGACCGACGGAGAGGGCTGGTAGGGAACTATGGAAGAGCCGCGTCGCCTCGGCGGCCGGTACGAGCTGGGCCAGGTGCTCGGCCGTGGTGGCATGGCCGAGGTCTACCTCGCGCATGACACACGCCTCGGCCGCACCGTGGCGGTGAAGACGCTCCGCGCCGACCTCGCGCGCGATCCGTCCTTCCAGGCCCGGTTCCGCCGGGAGGCCCAGTCGGCCGCCTCGCTCAACCATCCCGCGATCGTCGCGGTCTACGACACGGGCGAGGACTACATCGACGGGGTCTCGATCCCGTACATCGTGATGGAGTACGTCGACGGTTCCACGCTCCGTGAGCTCCTGCACAGCGGCCGCAAGCTGCTGCCGGAGCGAGCCATGGAGATGACCATCGGCATCCTCCAGGGCCTGGAGTACGCCCACCGCAGCGGCATCGTCCACCGCGACATCAAGCCGGCGAACGTCATGCTGACCCGCAACGGCCAGGTCAAGGTGATGGACTTCGGCATCGCCCGCGCGATGGGCGACGCCGGCATGACGATGACGCAGACCGCGGCGGTCATCGGCACCGCGCAGTACCTCTCGCCGGAACAAGCCAAGGGCGAGCAGGTCGACGCCCGCTCGGACCTCTACTCGACCGGCTGCCTCCTCTACGAGCTGCTCACGGTCCGGCCGCCCTTCGTCGGCGACTCCCCGGTGGCCGTCGCCTACCAGCACGTCCGCGAGGAACCCCAGCCGCCGAGCGTCTTCGACCCCGAGATCACGCCCGAGATGGACGCCATCGTCCTCAAGGCCCTGGTCAAGGACCCGGACTACCGCTACCAGTCCGCCGACGAGATGCGCGCCGACATCGAGGCCTGCCTCGACGGCCAGCCCGTCGCGGCCACCGCGGCGCTCGGCTCCGTCGGCTACGGCGGCTACCCGGACGAGGCCCCCACGACCGCGCTCCGCTCCGACGCGGGCCCCGCGGGCGCCACCACGATGCTGCCGCCCATGAACCCGGACGACGGCGGCTACGGCTACGACGACCGCCCCGACCGGCGCCGCCAGCCGAAGAAGAACAACACCTCCACGGTCCTGCTCGTCGTGGCCGGCCTCCTGGTACTGGTCGGCGCGATCCTGATCGGGAAGTGGGCGTTCCCCGGGGGCGACTCGGGGAACGACACCGTCCAGACTCCGAACTTCGTCGACCTCACACAGTCGGACGCCGAACAGAGGGCCGACAACGTCGGCCTGAAGGTCTCGATCGCCAAGAAGGCTTGCGGCAAACCGGCGAAAACGGTCTGCTCCCAGGACCCCACCCCGAACACGGACGTGAAGAAGGGCGACACCGTCACCCTGACCGTGTCGACGGGAACGCCGAAGGTCACCGTGCCGGACGTTCGCGGCATCCAGTTCGACCAGGCCGAGGCCCAGCTCAAGGACAAGGGCTTCGAGGTCGACAAGAAGGTCGAGGTGTCCACCCAGACGCCAGGCGTCGTCACCGCCCAGGACCCGGCCGGCGGCACGTCGAAGCAGAAGGGCTCGACCATCACCCTCACCGTCGCCAAGGCCGAGGACAAGGCGACCGTGCCCGACGTCACCGACAAGTCCTGCGACGACGCCAAGGCGCAGATGACGGCCAACAACCTGGTCGGCAACTGCACCGAGGTCGAGACCGACGACAACTCCAAGGTCGGCAAGGTCATCTCGACCGACCCGCAGGCCGGCACCCAGCTCAGCAAGAACTCGACGGTGCAGATCCAGATCGGCAAGGCCAAGCAGAACCAGCAGACACAGGTCCCCAACCTCCAGGGCCAGACCCTGAAGGACGCCAGGAAGCTCCTCCAGCAGGCGGGCCTCCAGCTCGGCAACATCACCGGGTCCCAGGACGACAACGCCATCGTCTTCAGCTCCGACCCCGGCGCGGGCAGCACGGTCGACAAGGGCACCTCGGTCAACGTGGTCGCGGTCGCCCAAGGCGGCAACAACAACGGCGGCGGCAACAACGGCGGCACCAACATCTTCGGCGGTGTCGGCGGCTGACATCAGCCTCGACCGAAAGGCGCCGGAGCACTCCCGAGTGCTCCGGCGCTCTGTCGTCGCCGCCGTACGAAATGCACGAGCGCTCCCTTGACACTCGCACAGCTGCGCCCCTGCCGATCGTGTCTTCATATGTCACGACTCGTTGATCAGGTCGGGTGGGGAATCGAGTCACTGCCCCGGCCGGACGGCCACAACACGAGCCAAAGGGGCAGAACGTGATCAACGAATCGGTACTGCTGGAATCGAAGAGCCTGCGCGACAGCGTGCAGGATCGCACCGACGTACTCGACCGCGTGAAGGTACTGTCACTCCTCCCGGACGGGATGCATGTGACGACTGCGATGGTTGCGGCGTACTTCGGGGTCACCGTCGAAGCGATCCGGCAGCTGAAGGCACGGCACCGCGAGGAACTCGCGCGCAATGGAATGGTGACACTCCAGGGCCCTGACCTCGCACAATTCAAGCGTGACATCTTGTCACGCTATCCGGGAAGTTATCCACAGCCGCGATCGAGCCTCACTCTCTACTCCCGCCGGGCCGTCCTCAATGTCGCCATGCTCCTCCGGGACAGCGAAGTCGCACGTCAGGTGCGTGTGTACCTCCTGGACATGGAATATCTGGCCCGGACACAGCCTGTGGACCACCCCGTCCACACGGCAGCCCCCTCCCTCGACGACCACATCGACCGACGCATCACCCACATCCTCGGGAAGACCGTCGTCCCCATGTTCAACGCCCTGATCGAGGCATCGAGCGAACACCGCCGCGAGCTCATCGCCCTCCGCGACGACATCCGGAACGTCGAGCAGCGGCTGTGCTGGCACCACCGACGGCTCAGCACCCTGGAAGGAGACGCGCCGGCGGATCAGGTCCGGGCTGCCATCAGTGCCATGACCTGGCAGGCGTTCGAGCGCCACGTCGCCGACCTGCTCCGCCGGGACGGCTGCACGGATGTCGTCGTACGACGGGCCCACAGCGACCGGGGCATCGACATCACCGGCCGCACGGCCGACGGACGCACCCTGGCCGTCCAGTGCAAGAACCGGGCCGGCCGGTAGACCGTCCCCAGCGCGGACATGCAGAAGTTCGCCGGTGCGGCACGAGCCGTCGACCGCGTCGACGTGGCTCTCTTCGTCGCCACGTCCTGCTTCAGCAGCGAAGCGCAGGCCATCGCCGACCTCACCGGAGTCATCACCGTGAACCGCGACGAGGTGGAGGCCTGGAGCGCGGGAGCGCCTCTCAAGGCGCTGCGCTGACCACGGCAGGAGGCCCGAAGTCGCAAGAGCAAGTTGCGGCTTCGGGCCTCCGTCATGCTAACCGCGCAGCTCCTTCGGCGGTGTCCGCCTGCTGTCCACCCTGTCCACCCGGACCAGTTCCCCCCACACCACGTACCGGTACCGGGACGTGTACACCGGCGTGCACGTGGTCAGGGTGATGTAGTGGCCGGGCTTCTTGACGCCCGACTCCTTCGGGACCGAGGTCAGGACCCTGACGTTGTACTTCGAGGTCTCCGGGAGGACGGCGTAGACCTTGTAGACGTACCACTTGTCCTTCGTCTCGAAGACGATCGGGTCGCCCTTCTCCACCTTGTCGATGTTGTGGAACTTGGCACCGTGACCGTCCCGATGGGCCGCGAGCGTGAAGTTGCCCTTCTTGCCGGAGGTCGGCAGCGTGGCCTTGACGGGGTCCGTGTAGTAGCCGGCGACGCCGTCGTTCAGGACGTTCGTCGACGTGCCCTTCTCGACCAGGACCTCGCCGTTCTTCATCGAGGGAACGTGCAGGAAGCCGATGCCGTCCTTGGTGTCCAGCGCCCCGGGCCCGCTGCTCGACGGGCCCTGGGCCCAGTCGTCGCGGACCTTGTCGGCCTGCTTGTGCGCCGTGCGGTCGGCGACGACGTTCGTCCACCACAGGGAGTAGACGACGAAGAGGCCGAGCACCAGGCCCGCCGTGATGAGGAATTCACCGAAAAAGCTGACCGCCGCGGCGACCCGGCCGGTGCCCCGGCGCCGAGGTGCGGGCGCCGCCGCGGGCGCCCCCGGGTGTTCTTCGGTGTCGTCGGCGGTCGCTGCCACTGTTTCATCTGCCCTTACTCGACGAGCGCATCCGGCTTGCCCTTGCTGCGCGGCCGTTCCTCGACCATCTTGCCCCAGACGATCAGCCGGTACTTGCTCGTGAACTCCGGCGTACACGTGGTGAGGGTGATGTAGCGGCCCGGCTTGGTGAACCCCGACCCCTTCGGGACGGGATCCAGCACGCTCGTGTTGGACGGCGCCGTCACCGGCAGCATCGACGTCATCTTGTAGACGAAGTACGTGTCCTGCGTCTCCACGACCACCGCGTCGCCCGTCTTCAACCGGTTGATGTACCGGAAGGGCTCCCCGTGCGTGTTGCGGTGCGCGGCCAGACCGAAGTTGCCGGTCTTCGCGTCCGGCATCGCCGTCTTCAGCGGGCCCTCGCCGTAATGACCGACCATGCCCTTGTCGAGCACCCCCTTGTTGCTGACGCCCTCCGCGATCGGCGCCACCACGTCCAGCTTGGGAATGTGCAGGATCGCGAAACCCTGCCCCGGCTCGAAGGTCCCCGGCGCGCGCCTGCCGCTCGCCCAGTCCTGCTGGAGAGTGTTCGCCTCCTTGCCGGCCTGGGCGTGCGCCCGGACGTTCGTCCACCACAGCTGGTAGGTGACGAACAGCAGCATCAGCACACCGGTGGTGATGAACACCTCACCGATCGCCCGGCTGGCCACGACCGCCGCCCCCGGCTTGCTGGCCCGCGCCTGCCGACGGGCCTCCACACGGGACAGCGGCACCCCGGACCCCGCCCCCGCCGAAACTCCCTCCGACAGCTCCTGCGCCGCCTCCCGCGCACCGCCATGACGCCCGCCACGCCGCCTGGCGGCCTTTCTGCGGGCCGCTCGGCCACCCGGCGCGGGTCGACCGGCGGACGTGACCGAAGACGCCCCAGAAGCCCCGCCAGACGCCGTCAGGGGCGGTGGATCCGGTATCCGCAGCGCCACCGTCTCCTCGTCGATGGGAGCCTCGTGCGGCGACATGCCGTAGGACCCGTACGACGCGCCGCCGTACGAGTCCTCGCGCTCGGGGCGCAGCGCGGTCACGCCGTGGCCCTGCCCACCACCGGGGCGAGCCCCGCCGACCTCGCCACGGCACCCTGGTCGCCGCACTCCACCAGCCAGTTGGCCAGCATCCGGTGTCCGTGCTCGGTCAGCACCGACTCGGGGTGGAACTGCACCCCCTCGACCGGGAGTTCGCGGTGACGCAGCCCCATGATGATCCCGTCGTGCGTACGGGCCGTGACCTCCAGCTCCGCCGGGACGGTGGCCGGCTCCGCGGCCAGCGAGTGGTAGCGGGTGGCCGTGAAGGGGGACGGCAGCCCGGCGAACACACCCTTGCCCCCGTGCTCCACCAGCGAGGTCTTGCCGTGCAGCAGCTCCGGCGCGCGGTCCACCACCCCGCCGTACGCCACCTGCATCGACTGCATGCCCAGACAGACACCGAAGACGGGCACACCGGTCGCGGCGCAGTGCCGGACCATGTCGACGCAGACACCCGCCTCCTCCGGCGTTCCGGGCCCCGGGGACAGCAGCACACCGTCGAAACCGTCCTGGGCGTGCGCCGTCGACACCTCGTCGTTGCGCAGCACCTCGCACTCGGCGCCCAGCTGGTACAGGTACTGGACCAGATTGAAGACGAAGCTGTCGTAGTTGTCGACGACGAGAATCCGCGCACTCACTGGTTGTCCACCGTCACATCGTTGAAGGGCAGCAGCGGTTCGGCCCAGGGGAACACGTACTGGAAGAGGACGTAGACCACGGTCAGAACCAGCAGGAGTGAGATCAGCGCCTTCACCCACGTGCTTCCCGGCAGATGCCGCCAGATCCAGCCGTACATGCCGTCCCTTCCGTTCCACCACGGCACCAGACCCACGCCGTACGTCACCAGACTAACGGCGCAGAGCCTCCGGTTCGCCTGCCTCCACAGGCTGTGTGGAGTCCAGGTGCGCCCAGACGATCAGCCGGTGACTGTGCCCCCATTCGGGATCGCACGTGGTCAACGTCAGATACCGGCCCGGACGCGTGTACCCCGATGTACGTGGCACAGCGTCGATCACTTCAACATCGCCCGGCACCGTTTTGTAGGGACCTTTGTCGATCCGATACGTGAACCAGGTCGATCCGTCCGTCAGTACGACCGCGTCCCCGGACCTCAGTTCCGGAAAGTCCTCGAAAGGGTCGCCGTACGTCCTGCGGTGGCCGGCGACGGCGAAGTTGCCCTCCTGACCCAGCCGCGCGGTGCGCGGGTAGTGGGCGAGCCCCTTCTTCAGCACCGCGGTGCCGGTGCCCTCGAGCACGGGCTTGTTCCACGTGAAACCGAACCGCGGGATGTACATGATCGCGAAAGGCCTGCCGTACGTGTACCGCGCGGGCCCCGGCGCGGGCTTCCCCGGGCCCCGCGACGCGGCGACCGTGGGATGCCCGGCCCCCTTCGACCACTGCTGGTGCAGCCGGTCGATCTGGTCGTTCATCTCACTGTCGGCCTTCACACCGGTCCAGAACAGCACATAGACCACGAACAGCACGATCAAGGTGCCCACGGTGATGCAGAGCTCGCTCACGGTCCTGACGATCACGCGCACCGGCGGCTCCTGGCGGGGGCACCTACTTCACGGGCTTCGCGTAGTGCAGGTCCACTGTGCCCGAGTAGCCGGGCAGAGTCACCGTCCCGTCCTCGGTCACTTTCCAGCCGAGGCCGTAGACGTTGACGTACACCATGTAGGTCTGGATCGCCTGCGAGTCCGCCAGCGCCTGCTGCAGCCGCCCCGGGTCGCCGACCGCCGTGATCTTGTACGGCGGCGAGTAGACACGGCCCTGAAGGATCAGCGTGTTGCCCACACAGCGCACGGCACTGGTGGAGATCAGCCGCTGGTCCATGACCTTGATCCCCTTGGCCCCGCCCTGCCACAACGCGTTCACCACGGCCTGGAGGTCCTGCTGGTGGATGACGAGGTAGTCGGGCTGCGGCTCGGGATAGCCGGGCAGCTTGGCCGTGGCGTTCGGCGGGGCGTCGTTGAGCGTGACCGTGATCGCCTTGCCCTTGAGCTTCTCCGTCCCCGCGTCCTTCTCCAGCCCGGAGAGCTTCTCGTCCTGCGCCTTGGTACTGCCGTCGTCCCGCTCCGCCAGCGACTCGACGTCGTCCCGCAGCGTCGCGTTGGACTCATCCAGCCCCTTGTTCTTGTGGCTGCGCTCCTGGATGAGGTCGGACAGCTTCAGCAAGGAGGAGTCCGTACGGATGTCCGTGCCCTTGGCCGTGTCGAAGCTGGTGAAGAAGATCAGCCCGGCAAGGGCGAAGACCGCCGCGGTCAGGATCCGCACCGGCCGGAAACGGGACGCGCGGGCAGGGCCGGAACCCATTGATCCCGTACCGGGGGAGTCGGCAGAATTGCTCAACGTACCCTTATCTCCTTCGGCGCCGCGGAAGCACTACGCTAACGGACGCCCGGGGGAGCGCTCAGTGTGCCCTTGCTGTCCCCTTGTACGCTGCCCCGGAGCCCGACCCAGTTACCTGCGCGGCCACGCAGCGCATCGACAGGAGAGACCCTCGTGCCGAAGTCACGTATCCGCAAGAAGGCTGACTACACGCCGCCGCCGTCGAAGCAGGCCACGGCCATCAAGCTGACCAACCGTGCCTGGGTCGCGCCCGTCATGCTGGCGATGTTCCTCATCGGTCTGGCCTGGATCGTCGTCTTCTACGTGACCGACGGTTCGCTGCCGATCGACAAGCTGGACAACTGGAACATCGTGGTCGGCTTCGGCTTCATCGCCGCGGGGTTCGCCGTCTCCACCCAGTGGAAGTAGCGGCTGCGTCCGGGTGAACACAGCTCTGCCCAGGGCTATCCGCTGAGTTATCCACAAGCATTGTCCACACGTTGGGGAAAAGAAAGACGATCTGTGGATAACCTGCGGGAGGTTGACACCGGTATGACTGGCCTACCGGTAGCCTCACCGCCCGACGTCCCCTGCCCGACCTGGGAAAACACGCCTGAGCGGCAGGGGGCGCAACTGGTGCCGCACACTATGCACAAGATCGGGCACAGACTGTGGACAACGGTTCGGTATCAGGTGAGCTGAGCCGTCCTGACCAGCGTCAACAGCACCACCACGGCCAGGACCAGCGCACAGGTGCCGTACTGGACCAGGGCGCGCCGTCGGCGCGGGGCGTGCACCATGGCGTAGCCGCACGCGACGCCTGCCACGAGGCCGCCGATGTGGGCCTGCCAGGCGATGCCGCTGAATCCGAAGGTGAAGATGAGGTTGATCACCAGTAGGGCGATGATCGGCCGCATGTCGTAGTTGAGTCGGCGCATCAGGACGGCTGTCGCACCGAAGAGGCCGAAGATCGCGCCGGAGGCGCCGAGCGAAGGCTGATTGGGTGCGGCGATCATGTAGGTGAGCGCGCTGCCGGCCAAGCCCGAGGTGAAGTACAGGGCGAGGTAGCGGGCGCGGCCGAGGGCGGCTTCCAGGGGGCCGCCGATCCACCACAGACTGAGCATGTTGAACAGGATGTGGACGTAGCCGCCGTGCAGGAACATGGCGGTGACCAGCCGGTAGTACTGGCCATCCGCGACGCCTTCCAGGGGACCGTAAGCCGAGAACGGCGCATGTCCCACGAGTACGAAGCGGTTGGTGAAGTCGTCGCCGAGCGCCAGCTGGAGCAAGTAGACGAGCAGGTTGATCCCGATGAGGATCTTGGTGACCAGCCGTGGGTCGGCGGTGAGCGTGCCTCCGGCGACCGTCCGGGGCCGGGAGGCGGCCGGAGGGCGGCCGGTGCCGGCGCCGGTTCGGACGCATTCGGGGCACTGGAAGCCGACGGAGGCGCTGACCATGCACTCGGGGCAGATGGGGCGTTCGCAGCGGGTGCAGCGGATGCCGGTCTCGCGGTCCGGGTGCCGGTAGCACACGGGCACGCTCCTGGCGTCCTGTGCGCGGCCTGCGGCCTCCTGGTCCATGGGGTCACCTCGGTCGTCTCGTGGGCACTGCGCCGCCCCCGCTCATCCCTACGGACGAGCGGGACGATTGGTTCCCCGATCGGTCCGGGGCCGGTCAGCCTTCGCGGCGCTCGACGACGATCGTCTCGATGACGACGTCGTTGACCGGGCGGTCGTTGGGCTTGGTGGTGGGGGCGGCGGCGATGGCGTCCACGACCTTCTGGCCGGCCGGGTCGGTGACCTCGCCGAAGATGGTGTGCTTGCGGTTCAGCCAGGTGGTCGGGGAGACGGTGATGAAGAACTGCGAGCCGTTGGTGCCGGGGCCGGCGTTGGCCATGGCGAGCAGGTAGGGCTTGTTGAAGGACAGGTCCGGGTGGAACTCGTCCTCGAACTCGTAGCCGGGGCCGCCGATGCCGGTGCCGAGCGGGTCGCCGCCCTGGATCATGAAGCCGCTGATCACCCGGTGGAAGACCGTGCCGTCGTAGAGCTTGTCGCGGCTGGTCACGCCGGTGGCCGGGTGCTTCCACTCGCGCTCGCCCTGGGCGAGCTCGACGAAGTTCCTGACCGTCTTGGGCGCGTGGTTCGGGAAGAGCCGGACCTCGATGTCGCCGTGGTTGGTCTTCAGGGTGGCGTAGAGCTGCTCGGCCACGATCTGCCTTCCGTTGTCTCCTGTGACCCCCTGATCCTCGCACGCTGCGGACCGTGCGTCCGCCGACCGTGTCGAGTGGGCGCGAATCGTCCCGGGGCGGGCGCGCGCGGCGGTGATTCGTGGCATTGTCGGGATTGTCGGCGACAGGATCGGTTGCCCCGTATTCACCCGCTCTTGGTGTGGGGCGTGGGGTGTGAGCGGTTCGGTCGGCACCCGTATGCCCGTCCTCGCATGCCCAGTCTCCCGCGGACAGGCATGATCCGTAAAAGGGCGGAAAGTCGAAATACCGTACGCCACCGAGGAGGAGGAACCCGTGACCCGCATCGACAGCGTGCGCGCCGCGACCGGCTCGGCGAAGGACAGCGTGCTGCACGCCGCGGAAGTGGTGGCGCCCTACGCCGACACGGCCAAGGAGCGTGCCGCGCACTACGCGCAGGAGGCACGCGTACGGCTCGCGCCCAAGGTGTCGCAGGCCGCCGAACAGGCCCGCGTGCAGTATGACGCCCGTCTCGCGCCCCGGCTGGAGCAGGCGCGGGCGCAGGCCCTGTCCCATGTGCCACCGAAGGTCGACCAGGCCGCCCATGAGGCCGCGGTCCGAACCCGCAAGGCCGCCAGGCAGGCGGCGGAGTACTCGCGGCCGAAGATCGAGCAGGCGGTGGCCGTGGCCGGGCCGGTACGTGACGAGGCGGCGGCTCGGGGTGCCGCGGCGCTGGCCGCGCTGCGCGGCCAGGTCTCGCCCAAGGAGATCCAGAAGCTGGCTCGCAAGCACCGGCGGCGGGCCAGGGCCGGCCGGGTCGCCAAGGCGCTGGCCGTGGCGGGGGCGGTGGCCGGGGCCGCTTTCGCGGCCTGGAAGTGGTGGGACAAGCAGGCCAATCCCGACTGGCTGGTGGAGCCGCCCGCCGCGACGGAGGTGCCCGAGTCGGGCCGGCTGTCGTCGGTCGACGGCAGTGGGCAGGCCCCGCTGGATCCCGAGGTGCAGGCCAAGCAGGCCGAGGAGGAGTCGGCGGACCGCGACGAGCGCGGCTGACGGCGGTTCTCGAGCGTCTGCGGCAGGACGGGGCGGGAGGTCTTCGGGCCTCCCGCCCCGTCGTGTTGCCGGTGGCGAGCGGCGACCGGTAGGTCACATTCCCACCTTCATCGCAAACAACTGCAAATCATCGCAAATCACTCATTCATCACCCGGTCGGTCCGCACACGACCCCCCAAGGACCGCAAGCGATCACGCCCGCGGCACTCAAAAGCCCCTCCGATCTGCTTTCCGCAGATCGGAGGGGCTTTTCGGGGTGGAGCCTAGGGGAGTCGAACCCCTGACATCTGCCATGCAAAGACAGCGCTCTACCAACTGAGCTAAGGCCCCGGGACGCCTGTATCCACCGGAGGAATCACTCACCGGCGGGCGCCGCAGACCAGAGTACCGGGTCACCCCCGGGATCTCGCAAAAAAGTTGGGGTCCCCGTCGGCGACCACGCTCCGTAAGATGCCCCTCGTGGTTCGCTACAGCGAACCCACGTTCAGGGGAAGCGATGGGGAGACGCAATGGACGCCGCACAGCAGGAAGCCACCGCAAGAGCGCGGGAGCTGCAGCGGAACTGGTACGGGGAGCCGTTGGGGGCGCTCTTCCGTAAGCTCATCGACGATCTCGGTCTCAACCAGGCTCGTCTCGCGGCGGTCCTGGGACTGTCCGCGCCGATGCTGTCGCAGCTGATGAGCGGTCAGCGCGCGAAGATCGGCAATCCGGCGGTCGTCCAGCGGGTGCAGCTGCTGCAGGACCTGGCGGGGCAGGTCGCGGACGGCAGCGTCAGCGCGGCCGAGGCGACCGAGCGCATGGAGGAGATCAAGAAGTCACAGGGGGGATCGGTGCTCAGCAACACCACTCAGACGACGAGCAGTTCGGGGGCGCCCACGGTCAAGCGGGTGGTCCGCGAGATCCAGTCGCTGCTGCGCTCGGTGGCCGCCGCCGGCGACATCATCGACGCCGCCGACACCCTCGCCCCGAGCCATCCGGAGCTGGCGGAGTTCCTGCGCGTCTACGGCGCCGGCCGCACCTCGGACGCGGTCACGCACTACCAGTCCCACCAGAGCTGAGTCCGCGGCCCGGGGAAGGGTCGTCACTCGCATCACGGGGGAAGCACGTCACGGGGGAAGCACGTGACGGGGGAAGCACGTGACGGGGGAAGCACGTGACGGGGGAACAACACGGGGCCTCAGGGGGAGGAGCGACGGACAGCCATGGGTGAGGTCTTCGCCGGGCGGTACGAACTGGTCGACCCGATCGGACGCGGCGGAGTCGGCGCCGTCTGGCGCGCCTGGGACCACCGCCGTCGCCGCTACGTCGCCGCGAAGGTGCTGCAGCAGCGCGACGCCCACTCCCTCCTGCGCTTCGTACGGGAACAGGCCCTGCGCATCGACCATCCGCATGTGCTCGCCCCGGCGAGCTGGGCCGCCGACGACGACAAGGTCCTGTTCACCATGGAGCTGGTCACCGGTGGCTCCCTGGTCCACCTGGTCGGGGACTACGGTCCTCTGCCGCCCGGTTTCGTCTGCACGCTCCTCGACCAGTTGCTGGCCGGTCTCGCCGCCGTGCACGCCGAGGGAGTCGTCCACCGGGACATCAAGCCCGCCAACATCCTGCTGGAGGCCACCGGTACCGGACGGCCCCGCCTGCGGCTGTCCGACTTCGGCATCGCGATGCGGCTGGGTGAGCCGCGCCTGACGGAGACCAACCTCGTGGTGGGGACACCCGGCTACCTCGCCCCCGAGCAGATGCTGGGCGCCGAACCGGACTTCCCCGCCGACCTGTTCGCCGTCGGCCTGGTCGCGCTGTACCTGCTCCAGGGCGCCAAGCCGGACGCCAAGGCGCTCGTCCAGTACTTCGTGGAACACGGCACACCCGGTGCGCCCAAGGGCGTTCCCGAGCCGCTGTGGCAGGTCGTGGCCGCTCTGCTGCAACCGGACCCACAGGCCCGTTTCCGCACCGCCACAGGAGCGCGCAAGGCCCTCGCCGCCGCCGTGGAACTCCTGCCGGAGCCGGGCCCCGACGAGGAACTGATCGAGATCTTCGATCAAATCGGTCCCCTGCCTCCGGGATTCGGCCCGGACGGGCCACCGGGAGCGGAGTCCGGGGCAGCGGCTTACGAGGGCGCGAGTACGGAACCGGAGCCGGGCACGGGCACAGGCACGAGCACGGGCCACTCCGTTTCGGACACCGGCAGCTTCCGCCTCCCACCGCCGCAGCAACCGCCCACCCCGTCCCCCACCCCGACTCCCACACCCACACCCACACCCACGCCGTCACCGCCACCGCCGACGCCGACGACCCAGAGCCACAACCCGGCGCACGCCCCGTACGCCCCGCCCCCCTCCTTCGGCCCGCCCTCGTACCCTCACACCCCACCGCACCCCCACACCCCCACCGTCCCCTACACCGCGCAGGTCCCCCAAGCCGCACCTGCCCCATCCCCCACTGCCCCACCTGCCGCAGGTACCACGCAGGGCGCACGCGCCACGCACGCCGCACGCCACCGCCGTCCCGGCCCCCCGCCCAAGGTCGTGGTTCCGGTACTGCTGCTCGCGCTGGCCTGCTACGCGGTCGGGTTCTGGGCGCTGACCCGCGTCTGAGCCGCGGTCCTGCGCCGTGCTGTCAGGGCCCACAGGCCGAGTCCCAGGACCAGGACCGTCCCGGTGCCGATCCCGCCGACGGCGAGGGCCTTCATGGTGGTGTCGCCGCCGGGGGCCTCACCCGTGGCGGCGGCCTGCCGGTCGCCGGCGGTGACCTCGAAGCGTCTCGGGGGCGCGGACTGCCCGGTGTACCCGGGGCCCGCGTGCGGCGTGCCGTCGACGCGGACGCGCAGGGTCAGCCCGTACGCCGTGTCGCCGAAGGTGTCGGCGACCTGCCCGCTGAGGTGGACGGCGAGGTAGTAGGAGCCGGCGAAGCGCATGGCGTCGACCCGGCTGCTCGCGGCGTACCTGTTGGTGTACTCGACGGGCGGCAGGGGGGCGAGGGCTGCCGTCGCCTGCCGGCCCCGGTAGCCGCAGGAGGCGTCGGTGACCTCACCGCGGGCGGGGTTGTACAGGGACAGGCCGAGGGCGCCGGTCACATAGCCGCGGTCGTCGGCGGAGCTGCCGAGTTCGGCGGTGGCGTACAGCTGCTGGCCCCAGTCGACGGGGACCCGGTAGAAGAGGGTCTGGCCGGGCCGGATGCGGGTGTCCCAGACACCTCGCTCCAGTGGCCGGGCCGCGGCGAAGCCCGCGCCGCCGGTGCGGGGGCGGGCGTCGCCGGTGAGGGGTTCGGGGGTGGCGGAGTTCCAGGCCTCGGGCGCCGTGGTGGCGTCGGCCCCGGCGCGGGGCGGTTCGGTGACCGGGACGAGTTCGAGGCCCCAGTCCTGCGCCGAGGAGGCTCCCCCGGTACCGGTCGCGTCGAGGCGTTCGACGACCAGGTAGAACGTGCCCGTCCCCTGGCAGAGCGTTCGGCCCGCCTCACGCGTCCCCAGCGCGGTCACGGGGTGCGGGCTCAGGCCTCCGCCGAAGTCGGCGGTGTCGGTGGAGCAGGTGGTGCCGTCGGCGGCCTGCATCGAGACGCGGACGCCGTCGGTGGCGGCGACCGTGGCGTCGGGCGGGGGGACGGCGGTGACGGCGACGTAGGCGGTCGCCGGGCCGGTGAGGTCCAGGCGGTAGTGGAGCTTGGCGTTCTTCCCGAGGGAGCTGCGGTAGGTCTCACCGGGCTCGAGGTCTTCGGCGTCCGTGGTGCCGGTCGTGCCCTTCACGGTCCGCGCCCCCGGGTCGAAGGCGTAGCCGCCGGGTGTCCCGGTCGTGGTGCCGTCGGCGGCCGCGATGCCGCCCGGCAGGGCGATCGCCGCGCCCGTCAGGACCCCGGTGACGGCGAACCGTACCGCCGTACGGCACCATGCCCTGCTCCATCGGGCCCCGCGCCACCGCCCCGTCCCCATGCCCCACCGCCCCCTCGCGCCGATACCGGACCGTCGACCATCCTGCAACACGAAACCCCGACCGCGAGGGCGGTCGGGGCCTGCTCAGATTCCGGTGTTTCCGGTACTCACGAACCCGTGGGCACGGAGTCAGTCGCCTCCGTCCACAGATCCTGCTCGGCGCGATCCGCCTGGATCTGGCGGTACACGAGGAGCCCGCCGATGGCGGCCAGTGCGACCAGGAGAAGCTTCTTCACCGCGCGACCTCGTCTTTCCTTGACGTAGGGGACCTCTGGCGCCCGACTATACACACCGACCGATATCGATCGGTGACCTACGTCGGGCCACCAACTTCCGCCCATGTGAGAACAATTCTTTTCGTTTACGCCCATCCGAGTGGTGTTCATCGGAACATCGCCGTGCCACGGGCGTCGGTCCACCACTTCGCGGCCCTCATACACATCATGAGGAAAGTACGCAAATCGCCCGACCCGAAAGTGAGGGGCCATGACCCAGAACAAGGTCATGAAGCTGTGGACCGCCATCGTCACCGCATTCCTCGCCCTGTGCACCGCGCTCGGCCTCGTCACGGCGACGACCGCCGCGGCATCACCGCAGGCACCGCGGACCGAGGAACCGTGCAGCAGCACCATCCCGGTATCGGACCCACTCCCGCCCCTCTTGTCCCGCCTGGCCCCCACGTCCCTGCCCCCGACGATGAAGCAGCGCATCCAGGCCGAGGCCCACGGCAAGTCCCCCGGCTGCCGCCGTCGTCCCCTCGCCGACCAGGAAGCTTCCGCCCCGCCCGAGCACCAGGCCCCCCTGCAGACCTGACCGTCCGGGCAGTACTCCAGCGACGTAACGACACAACGGCGAGTTTGCGTACAGCCACCCGCACAGAGAGACCCCCGACCGGCAGATCCGGTCGGGGGTCTCGTCTTACCGTCGCGGCCTGATCGCGGGGCGCCGGTGTCCCAGGTCCGCCGGCATCCAGGCCGAGGCCCGTCCCCTGCCCGCCCACCGGTGACCGTCGGGGCCGAAGGAGCGGTCACATCCGGTCACATCCGTCGCACGTCCCGGCCGATACGGCCCGCGCACGCCGGAGAAGCCTGCATAGAGAAGGCCCCTGGATACCGAAGACCGCTACATACAGAAGACCGCTACATACAGGAAGACCCCCAACCATCATCGGTCGGGGGTCTTCACGGTGGTGGGGCTAACAGGATTTGAACCTGTGGCCTCATCCTTATCAGGGATGCGCTCTAACCAACTGAGCTATAGCCCCGCCGCGCTCTGCGGTGTATGTCCCGCGCGCTGACTCCTGAAGATTAGCGCACGAGAGGGGCAGTCCCAAAATCGGTTGTCCGGGGGACCGTCACTCGTCCTCGGCGAGAGTCAGCTCGATACCGCCGACGAAGCCCGCGGAGAGGTTGTAGATGAACGCGCCCAGCGTGGCGAGGGCGGTGGCCAGGACGACGTCGATGACCGCGATGACCGCGGCGAAGGTCAGGACGTGCGGCAGCGAGAGGAAGGCCTGCAGGTCGAAACCGGTGGACTCGGTGGAGCCGGTGGCCTCCGAGATCTGCCCGCCGACCGTCGAGAAGACGCCCATCGCGTCCAGGACCATCCACAGCACCGCGGACGCGACGACCGTGCAGATGCCGATCGCGATGGAGAGCAGGAAACTGACCTTCATCACCGACCACGGGTCGGCCTTGGCCACCCGCAGCCGCGCCTTGCGCGTGCGGGGCACGGTGCGCGTTCCGGCGCCGGTGCGCGGGCGGCGTACGGCCGCGCCGGTGCCCTGGGCCGGGTAGGCCTGCGGCGGGTGGTAGGGGCCCGAGGGCTGCTGCGACTGGCGTTCCCCGGGCAGCGGCGAGGCCGCCTCGGGGGCCGGCCGCGCCTCACGGCCTCTGGTGTCCGCCACAGGCCCCCCCTGGGGCCCGTGCGAGTCGGGCGAGGGCGAGTCCGCCGCGGCCGGCCTGACGGCCTTCAGATTGGTCGTGTGCGGATCCGTCGGCTGCGCGGCGCCCGCGGCGGAGCCATGGCCGCCGCCGCCCGTTTCCGTACCCGTGGGGGTACCGGCCGACCCGGCGCCCGTGGCTCCGCTCACGATGACTCACTCCTCGTGCTACTCGTCCGAGGGCGCCTCACCCTCGTCCGTGCCGGTGGTCGCGGCGCCCTCGGCGGTCTCGTCGACGGCCACGTCGCCGTCGACCTCCTCCGCCTCACGCCCCGCTTCGGCGTTACGTGCGATGCCGACCACGGCATCGCGCTTGCCCAGGTTGATCAGTTGGACGCCCATGGTGTCACGGCCCGTCTCCCTGACCTCGTTGACTCGCGTACGAATCACACCGCCGGAGAGGGTGATGGCGAGGATCTCGTCGTTCTCCTCGACCACCAGCGCGCCCACGAGCGATCCGCGGTCCTCCACGATCTTGGCGGCCTTGATACCGAGGCCACCGCGGCCCTGGACGCGGTACTCGTCGACGCGGGTCCGCTTCGCGTACCCGCCGTCTGTGGCAGTGAACACGAACGTACCGGGTCGAACAACATTCATCGAGAGAAGCTCGTCGCCCCCGCGGAAACTCATGCCCTTGACACCCGAGGTGGCACGGCCCATGGGCCGCAGGGTTTCGTCCGAGGCGGTGAACCTGATCGACTGCGCCTTCTTGCTGATCAAGAGCAGATCGTCATCGGCCGAGACGAGCTCGGCTCCGATCAGTTCGTCGTCCGAACCGTCCTCGCGCTCCCGCAGATTGATCGCGATGACGCCGCCGGAGCGGGGCGAATCGTAATCCTTCAGTGGCGTCTTCTTGACCAGACCGGCCTTGGTGGCCAGCACCAGGTACGGCGCCGCCTCGTAGTCCCGGATCGCCAGGATCTCGGCGATCGCCTCGTCCGGCTGGAAGGCCAGCAGGTTGGCGACGTGCTGTCCGCGCGCGTCCCGGCCGGCGTCGGGCAGCTCGTACGCCTTCGCCCGGTACACCCGGCCCTTGTTGGTGAAGAACAGCAGCCAGTGGTGCGTGGTCGAGACGAAGAAGTGGTCGACGATGTCGTCCTCCTTCAGCTTCGCCCCGCGCACCCCCTTGCCGCCGCGCTTCTGCGCCCGGTAGTCGTCCGTCTTCGTCCGCTTGACGTAGCCGCCCCGCGTGACCGTGACGACGATGTCCTCCTCGGCGATCAGGTCCTCGATGGACATGTCACCGTCGTAGGGCACCAGCATGGTCTTGCGGTCGTCGCCGTACTTCTCGACGATCGCGGCGAGCTCCTCGCTGACGATCCCGCGCTGGCGGACCGGCGAGGCCAGGATCTCGTTGTACTCATTGATCTTCGCCTGGAGCTCGTCGTGCTCCTGGACGATCTTCTGCCGCTCCAGGGCGGCCAGGCGGCGCAGCTGCATCTCGAGGATGGCGTTGGCCTGGATCTCGTCGATCTCCAGGAGCTCCATCAGGCCCCCGCGCGCGATCTCGACGGTGTCACTGCGCCGGATCAGCGCGATGACCTCGTCGATGGCGTCCAGCGCCTTCAGCAGACCGCGCAGGATGTGCGCCCGCTCCTCCGCCTTGCGCAGCCTGAAGCGCGTACGGCGGACGACGACCTCGATCTGGTGCGTCACCCAGTGCCGGATGAACGCGTCCAGCGACAGCGTGCGCGGCACGCCGTCGACCAGCGCCAGCATGTTGGCGCCGAAGTTCGTCTGCAGGTCGGTGTGCTTGTACAGGTTGTTCAGGACGACCTTGGCGACCGCGTCCCGCTTCAGGACGATGACCAGGCGCTGACCCGTGCGGGACGAGGTCTCGTCCCGGACGTCCGCGATCCCGCCGACCTTGCCGTCCTTCACCAGGTCGGCGATCTTCTGCGCGAGGTTGTCGGGGTTCACCTGGTACGGCAGCTCCGTCACCACCAGGCACTGGCGGTTCTGGATCTCCTCGACCTCGACCACCGCGCGCATGGTGATCGAACCGCGGCCCGTGCGGTAGGCCTCCTCGATGCCCTTGCGGCCGACGACGAGCGCGCCGGTCGGGAAGTCCGGGCCCTTGATGCGCTCCATGAGCGCGTCCAGCAGCTCCTCGTGCGAGGCCTCCGGGTTCTCCAGGTACCACTGGGCGCCGGCCGCGACCTCGCGCAGGTTGTGCGGCGGGATGTTGGTGGCCATGCCGACCGCGATACCGGCCGAACCGTTGATCAGCAGGTTCGGGAAGCGGGCCGGCAGGACGGTCGGCTCCTGGGAGCGGCCGTCGTAGTTGTCCGTGAAGTCGACGGTCTCCTCGTCGATGTCGCGGACCATCTCCATCGACAGCGGCGCCATCTTGCACTCGGTGTAGCGCATCGCCGCCGCCGGGTCGTTGCCCGGGGAGCCGAAGTTGCCGTTGGAGTCCACCAGCGGCATGCGCATCGACCACGGCTGGGCGAGGCGCACCAGGGCGTCGTAGATCGAGGAGTCGCCGTGGGGGTGGTAGTTGCCCATGACGTCGCCGACCACGCGCGCGCACTTGTAGAAGCCGCGCTCGGGGCGGTAGCCGCCGTCGTACATGGCGTACAGGACACGGCGGTGGACGGGCTTGAGACCGTCGCGGACGTCGGGCAGCGCGCGGGACACGATGACGGACATCGCGTAGTCCAGGTACGAGCGCTGCATCTCCGTCTCGAGCCCGACGGGCTCGACGCGCATCGCGACTTCGCCGCCCTCTTCGGGGGTGACGGGAGTGTTCTCGTCGGCCATTGCTGGTGAAGATCCTTCCCTGTGCGGTCAGCTGAGACCGACTCAGATGTCGAGGAAGCGGACGTCCTTGGCGTTGCGCTGGATGAACTGGCGGCGGGCCTCGACGTCCTCGCCCATCAGGACCGAGAACAGGTCGTCGGCCTGGGCGGCGTCGTCGAGGGTGACCTGCCCGAGGACCCGGTGCTCCTGGTCCATCGTGGTCACGCGCAGTTCCTCGGCGTTCATCTCGCCGAGACCCTTGAAGCGCTGGATGGAGTCCTCGCGGATGCGCTTGCCGCGCTGCCGGCCCATCTCGATCAGGGCGTCGCGCTCGCGGTCCGAGTAGGCGTACTCGATGTCGTCCCGGCCCCACTTGATCTTGTACAGCGGGGGACGGGAGAGGTACACGTGCCCGGCCTCGACCAGCGGCCGCATGAAACGGAACAGGAAGGTCAGCAGCAGGGTGCTGATGTGCTGGCCGTCGACGTCGGCGTCCGCCATCAGGATGATCTTGTGGTAGCGCAGCCGCTCGATGTCGAAGTCCTCGTGCACACCCGTGCCGAAGGCCGAGATCAGCGCCTGGATCTCCTGGTTCTGCAGGATCTTGTCGATCCTGGCCTTCTCCACGTTGAGGATCTTGCCGCGGATCGGGAGGATCGCCTGGTACTCGGGGTTCCGGCCGGACTTGGCCGAGCCGCCGGCGGAGTCGCCCTCGACGATGAAGATCTCGCACTTGGTCGGGTCGTTCGACTGGCAGTCGGAGAGCTTGCCCGGCAGGGACGCCGACTCCAGCAGGCCCTTGCGGCGGGTGAGGTCACGGGCCTTGCGGGCCGCCACGCGCGCGGTGGCCGCCTGGATGCCCTTGCGGATGATGTCCGCCGCCTCGTTCGGGTTCCGGTCCAGCCAGTCGTTGAGGTGCTCGTAGACGGCCCTCTGGACGAACGTCTTCGCCTCGGTGTTGCCCAGCTTGGTCTTGGTCTGGCCCTCGAACTGCGGCTCGCTCAGCTTGACCGAGATGATCGCCGTCAGACCCTCGCGGATGTCGTCGCCCGTGAGGTTGTCGTCCTTCTCGCGCAGCAGCTTCTTGTCGCGCGCGTACTTGTTGATCAGCGAGGTCAGCGCGGCGCGGAAGCCCTCCTCGTGCGTACCGCCCTCGTGGGTGTGGATGATGTTGGCGAACGAGTACACACCCTCGCTGTAGCCGCTGTTCCACTGCATCGCGACCTCGAGGGACAGGCTCTTGTCCTTGTCCTCGGCGTCGAGGTCGATGACGGTGGGGTGGACCACGTCCCCCTTGCGGGAGTTGAGGTACTTCACGAAGTCGACGATGCCGCCCTCGTAGTGGTACGTGACGGTCTTGACCTCGTCCTTCTCGTCGGCGCCCGCCTCGTCCGCACCTGCGGTGGCCTTCGCCGACTCGCGCTCATCGGTGAGTTTGATCGTCAAACCCTTGTTGAGGAACGCCATCTCCTGAAAGCGCCGCGACAGCGTCTCGAAGGAGTAGTCGGTGGTCTCGAAGATGTCCGGGTCGGCCCAGAAGGTGACCGAGGTACCGGTCTCCCCCGTCGCCTCGTGCTGGGCGAGCGGAGCCGTGGGGACGCCCATCTTGTAGTCCTGCGTCCAGCGGTGGCCGTCGGTCCTGACCTCGACGGAGACCTTGGACGACAGGGCGTTCACGACGGAGACGCCGACGCCGTGCAGACCGCCGGAGACCGCGTAACCGCCGCCGCCGAACTTGCCGCCCGCGTGCAGCACGGTCAGCACGACCTCGATCGCCGGCTTCCCCTCGGACGGGACGATGCCCACCGGGATACCGCGGCCGTTGTCGACGACCCGCACACCGCCGTCGGCCAGGATCGTCACGTCGATGGTGTCCGCGTGCCCGGCGAGCGCCTCGTCGACGGAGTTGTCGACGACCTCGTACACGAGGTGGTGCAGGCCGCGCTCACCGGTCGAGCCGATGTACATACCGGGTCGCTTGCGGACCGCGTCCAGACCCTCGAGGACGGTGATGGCGCTGGCGTCGTACGAGGCCGTGACCTCACCGTTCGAGGAGGTTGCCGGGCCGTTCGCGCCCGCGTCGGTGGACGGGATGTTCTCGTTGGGGTTGCCGGAATCGGCCACGAAGCGCCCTTTCTGGCACAGCACGAGCCAGGCTCTGGGGGTCCCCCCTCCGGGGGAGGGTTGCCGGAGCGGCTGCGGCATGTTGCGTTGGTAAGCCCTGAATCAGCGTTGCTCAGCTTTTCCCGGACGGTCCCCACGTTTGGGGGCGGGATTGGCTTCCAGTCTACCGGTAGCGCCGACAGTGATGGGGGTTTGCCGGTACCTGAGTCCGCATGTGCCGCCCTGAACCGGTCTCCGCCGGGTCCCGATATACGGAAGGGGGCTCCAAGAGGCTCACAGCGGCACTCAGCGCTTCGGGATGTCAACCCCTCGCTCCTCAAGGGTCAGGTCAGGATTCGCAAGAGCGTGCGGTGTACCCCGGACCACCGGGACGCGTCCCCAGCAGACCCCGGCGACGTCCTCATGTGAGGTCTGTCACCCGTAGGTGTCACCCGGGCCCGTGCTGCCCGGAGCACGCAACGGGCCATAGCGGCGGACCGGACCACCGGGCCCGAACACCTTGATCATCCGGACCGCGCCGTGCCCGAGGTCCTCGTTCAACCGCGCCACCAGAGTCGGCGCCAGCAGCCGCAGATTCGTCGCCCACGCCGTCGAATCACAGCGCACGACCAGCACCCGCTCGTCCTCGTCGTACTTCTCCGGAACGCAGTGCTTGGCCACGTCCTCGCCCACGATCTGCGGCCAGCGGCCCATCACACCGCCCACCGCGGCCGGGGCCTCCCAGCCCCGCTCGGTGATCAGCCGGTTGATCGCCGCACCGAGCGCCATCGGATCACGGCCGTCCGCCCGCGCACCGGACCGCAGACCGCCCCGCCGTGCCTGCTTCTTCTGCTGCACCGCGTCCCCACGCGCGCGTGCCTGCTCCTTCGCGGCCCGCAGCGCCACCCGCGCGAGATCGACACCCGACGGCTCGGGCGCCTTGCCGGGAGTCCTGTCGGGACCGGAGCCCTCGCCGCTCATACCCGCTCCACCGCCCCCTCGGACACGGCGAACCGGACACCCGCCAGCACATGCGGCACGTCGTCGTCGACCGCGGCCGTCACCAGCACCTGCTCACCGGGAGCCACCAGCTCCGCCAGCCGCTCACGGCGCCGGGCGTCCAGCTCGGCGAAGACGTCGTCGAGGATCAGCACCGGCTCGTTGCCCTCCGCCCGCAGCAGGTCGTACGACGCCAGGCGCAGCGCCAGCGCGAAGGACCAGGACTCGCCGTGCGACGCGTACCCCTTGGCGGGCAGCTCACCGAGCTTGAGCACCAGATCGTCCCGGTGCGGGCCCACCAGGGTCACGCCCCGCTCGATCTCCTGCTTGCGGGCCTCCGCCAGGGCCGCCATCAGCTGGGCGTACAGATCCTCGCGCGTGTGCGCCTCACCCGGCGCCGACGGCTTGTACTCCAGCGCGACCGGACCGCCGCCGGGGGCCAGTTGCTCGTACGCCTTGTCGGCCAGCGGCTGGGTCGCGGCGATCAGATCGAGCCGCTGGGCGAGCAGCTCGGCACCCGCGCGCGCGAGATGCTGGTCCCACACGTCCAGCGTGGACAGATCTATGGCGCGACCACCGTGCCGCCGGGCCAGCGCCGCCGACTTCAGCAGCGTGTTGCGCTGCTTGAGCACCCGCTCGTAGTCGGAACGGACGCCGGCCATGCGTGGGGAACGCGCGGTGACCATCTCGTCCAGGAAACGGCGCCGCTCCCCGGGATCACCCTTGACCAGGGCGAGGTCCTCGGGCGCGAACAGCACGGTCCGCACGATCCCCAGCACGTCCCGCGGCCTGGCCTGCGAGGACCGGTTGATCCGGGCACGGTTGGCCCGGCCGGGGTTCAGCTCCAGCTCGACCAGCTGCTGCCGCTCGCCCTGCCGGACCTGGGCACGGACGACCGCGCGGTCGGCGCCCACGCGCACCAGGGGAGCGTCGGAGGCGACCCGGTGACTGCCGAGGGTGGCGAGGTAGCCGATCGCCTCGACCAGATTCGTCTTGCCCTGCCCGTTCGGGCCGACGAAGGCCGTGACGCCCGGGTCCAGCGGGACCTCGGCCCGGGCGTACGAGCGGAAGTCGGCCAGCGACAGATGCGTGACGTGCATGGTCGTTCGCCGACCTCCCCCAGGCTTGTGGATCGCGGGGCGACCCTGTGGACAGTCTTTCCGGCCTCTTCCGGCCCTCTCGGGCTCCGTCGAGTCGGCGCTACGGCTTCTTCTCGACCGCGTGGCCGCCGAACTGGTTGCGCAGCGCGGCGATCATCTTCATCTGCGGGGAGTCCTCCTGCCGCGAGGAGAACCGAGCGAACAGCGACGCGGTGATCGCCGGCAGCGGCACCGCGTTGTCTATGGCGGCCTCCACGGTCCAGCGTCCCTCGCCGGAGTCCTGAGCGTAACCCCGCAGCTCTTCCAGGTGCTCGTCCTCGTCCAGGGCGTCGACGGCGAGGTCGAGCAGCCAGGAACGGATCACCGTGCCCTCCTGCCAGGAGCGGAAGACCTCGCGCACGTTCTCCACGGAGTCGACCTTCTCCAGCAGCTCCCAGCCCTCCGCGTAGGCCTGCATCATCGCGTACTCGATGCCGTTGTGGACCATCTTCGCGAAGTGGCCCGCGCCGACCTTGCCGGCGTGCACGGCGCCGAAGTCGCCCTCCGGCTTGAGCGCGTCGAACACCGGCCGTACCTGGGCGACGTGCTCGGCGTCGCCGCCGTACATCAGCGCGTACCCGTTCTCCAGGCCCCAGACGCCGCCGGACACACCGCAGTCGACGAAGCCTATGCCCTTGGCGGCCAGTTCCCCGGCGTGCCGTTCGTCGTCCGTCCAGCGGGAGTTGCCGCCGTCCACGACCACGTCGCCGGGCTCCAGGAGCTCGGCGAGCGCGTCGATCGTGGTCTGGGTGGGCTCGCCGGCCGGGACCATCACCCAGACCACTCGCGGGCCCGAGAGCTTGCCCACCAGTTCTTCCAGGCTGTGGACGTCCGCGAGGTCGGCGTTGCGGTCGTATCCGAGGACGGTGTGGCCCGCGCGGCGGATCCGCTCGCGCATGTTGCCGCCCATCTTGCCGAGGCCGACGAGACCGAGCTCCATCAGTTGTGTTCCTTAGGTCGCTGTGTGGCGTGTGAGGCACTGTCGTACCCACGTACGACCCTAAACCCGGACGCTCGTGCACAGCTGTGGGCATACGCGCTCATTCGTATGCCCTCACCTGGGGCTTTGCCGGAGACAGCGCTCAGCCGCTGAGCCGCACCGGCATGATCAGGTACTTGTAGGCCTCGTCCGCCTCGGCATCCACCGCCGGCTTGCCGCTGAGCAGCGCGGGCTTGGTGGACGTGGTGAACGAGAGCTGGGCCACCGGGGAGTCGATCGCGCTCAGCCCGTCCAGCAGGAAGGTCGGGTTGAAGGCGATGGAGATGTCGTCGCCGTCCAGTTGGGCGTCGACCCTTTCCACAGCCTGTGCGTCGTCGCTGGAGCCCGCCTCCAGGATGAGCACGCCCTGCTCGAAGCTCAGCCGCACCGGGGTGTTCCGCTCGGCGACCAGGGCCACACGCTTGACGGCCTCCACGAAGGGGGCGGTCTCGATCACGGCGACGGAGTTGAACTCGGTCGGGAACAGCGTGCGGTACTTCGGGAGGTCGCCCTCCAGCAGACGCGTGGTCGTCCGCCGCCCGGCGCCCTCGAAACCGATCAGGCCCTCGCCCGCGCCCGAGCCGGACAGCGCCAGGATGACGTTGTCGCCGCTGGTGAGCGCCTTGGCGGTGTCCTGGAGCGTCTTGGCGGGGACCAGGGCGACCGCGGAGACGTCCGGGTTCTCCGGCTTCCACAGGAACTCACGGACCGCGAAGCGGTAGCGGTCGGTGGAGGCCAGCGTGACCGTGTCGCCCTCGATCTCGATGCGCACACCGGTGAGGACGGGCAGCGTGTCGTCACGGCCGGCGGCGATGGCGACCTGCTGCACGGCGGAGGCGAACACCTCGCCGGGGACGGTGCCGGTCGCGTTCGGCATCTGGGGCAGTGCCGGGTACTCCTCCACAGGCAGTGTGTGGAGCGTGAACCGCGAGGAGCCGCAGACCACGGTCGCCCGTACACCGTCTGTGGAAATCTCCACCGGCCGGTTGGGGAGGGCCCGGGAGATGTCGGCGAGCAGGCGGCCGGAGACGAGGACCGTGCCCTCCTCCTCGACCTCCGCCTCGACGGACACCCGCGCGGAGACCTCGTAGTCGAAGCTGGACAGGCTCAGTTGGCCGTCCTCGGCCTTCAGCAGCAGGCCGGCGAGGACAGGCGCCGGCGGACGGGCCGGGAGGCTGCGTGCCGCCCAGGCCACTGCCTCCGCGAGTACGTCGCGTTCCACCCGGATCTTCACCGTAAGCCGCCTCCTGCTGCTGTTGCTTCTGAGTCCTCCGACTCGGTGTCACCGCCCACTGCGACGGGAAGGACACCGGGGACCAGTCTGACGCACCGCACTGACAGTAGGTGCCTGTCGGGGTCAAGTCGCTCCGAGGGGCAGCCGGGCTCGAGACGGCGAGTTGTGCACAGGCCCCGCTTCGAAACGGATTCCCAGCTCTCTATGGTCGGGAGTAGTAGTAGGGCCTGTGGATACCGTGGATAACCTTGTTTGCCCAGCTCAGAGGCCAAATTTTATCCACCGGTCCTGTGGGTGACGCCCGTGGACAACCCAGGGGTTCTGTGGAGAACAGAAAGTTCTGCACACACCGCCCACAGCCCGAGGGCAGTTCTCCCCAGCTGCGTCCCCAGGTTTACCCACGTTTCCCACACCCCAACCCGGCACCTTGGTGTGACGCCTTTCACTCGGAGCGGTGACCGGGTGCGTCGCGTTGCCGAACAGTGGACAACGATGTGGAGAAGCCGCCAATCGCTGGGGACAACGGGCCTCAGGCTGTGGGTTGTCGGTGGACAAGTCCGTGCACAGCCTGTGGATCCCCGTTTCGTCCACAGCCTGTGGAGATCGTTCGTCCACCGATCCACAGGCACATGAGCTGGGCCGATGACCTTTCGACCGCACAGCCTGTGGATGGTTTCGGGACAACTTCGCAGTCCCCAGCATGTGGACGCAAGAAAGTGCCCGAATCTGTGGAGGGCGGCCGTAACCCGGCAGGTAATCGAACACGGGATGGCCGTGGCACGACGAAGGGCGCCCACGGGATCTCCTCCCGCGGGCGCCCTCAGCGCCGCATCAGGGCCGTCTCACGGCCGTCTCAGCCGTTCTTGATGCGGTTGGTCAGCTCGGTGACCTGGTTGTAGATGGAGCGGCGCTCCGCCATCAGCGCGCGGATCTTGCGGTCGGCATGCATCACGGTCGTGTGGTCGCGGCCACCGAACTGCGCGCCGATCTTCGGCAGCGACAGGTCGGTGAGCTCACGGCACAGGTACATGGCGATCTGCCGGGCGGTGACCAGGGCGCGTCCGCGCGAGGTGCCGCACAGGTCCTCGACCGTGAGGCCGAAGTAATCCGCGGTCGCGGCCATGATCGCGGTGGCGGTGATCTCGGGGGCCGCGTTCTCGCCGCCCGGGATGAGGTCCTTGAGGACGATCTCCGTCAGGCCCAGGTCCACCGGCTGCCGGTTGAGCGAGGCGAACGCCGTCACCCGGATCAGCGCGCCCTCCAGCTCGCGGATGTTGCGCGAGATCCGGGAGGCGATGAACTCCAGCACCTCCGGCGGGGCGTTGAGCTGCTCCTGCACCGCCTTCTTCCGCAGGATCGCGATGCGGGTCTCGAGTTCGGGCGGCTGGACGTCGGTGATCAGGCCCCACTCGAAACGGTTGCGCAGCCGGTCCTCCAGCGTGACCAGCTGCTTGGGCGGCCGGTCGCTGGAGAGCACGATCTGCTTGTTGGCGTTGTGGAGCGTGTTGAAGGTGTGGAAGAACTCCTCCTGCGTCGACTCCTTGTCCGCCAGGAACTGGATGTCGTCGACGAGCAGGATGTCCATCTCGCGGTAGCGCTTGCGGAAGCTGTCGCCCTTGCCGTCGCGGATGGAGTTGATGAACTCGTTGGTGAACTCCTCCGAGCTCACGTACCGCACGCGCGTGCCCGGGTAGAGGCTGCGCGCGTAGTGCCCGATGGCGTGCAGCAGGTGCGTCTTGCCGAGCCCGGACTCCCCGTAGATGAAGAGGGGGTTGTACGCCTTCGCGGGTGCTTCGGCGACGGCGACCGCGGCCGCGTGCGCGAAGCGGTTGGAGGCGCCGATGACGAAGGTGTCGAAGAGGTACTTCGGGTTCAGCCGCGCGGTGGGCTCGCCGGGGCCGGTCGCCGGTGCGGGCTGTGCGGCCAGCGGGCCGGGAGCGCCGGTCGTGGGCAGGTTCGGGCCCACGGGTCCGCCGCGGTGCACGTGACCGGCTCCGGCCGGCGGCTCCGGGCGTTCGCGGCGGCCCGGTTCGCGCTGGTCGTAGTCGCGCTGGTCGTAGTCGACGCGGGAGGGGTCGTACTCGGAGCGCGGGTGGTCGTAGTCCGGGCGCGGCTTGTCGTACTGCTGTTCGTATGACGGGCGGTCCATCGCCGGCGGGCGGTAGTCCTGGGGCGGGGCGCCGTAGGAGTCGCGGTGCGGCTCGCCGTACGTGTCCGAGGGGGATGCGTACGGGTCGCGTTCCGGGAAGCCCAGGCGCTGCTGCTGCCAGCCGTAGTCGTCATGGGCCGGGCGCGGCCAGGCACCGGGCTCGGGCCGCTGGTACTCGGACGGGTAGGCGGGCCGGGCGGTGGGGAGCTGGTCGTCGGCCCGGTGCCGGCCGTAGCCCTCGTACCCCCCGCCGGGGAGTTCCGGCTCCTCGTAGCGCGGCTGCGGCTGGGCGGGCGGTGCGGGCGGGGCCGGGGGGTCGCCCGCGGAGTCGTCGACGGTGATCGCGATCCGGATGGGGCGGCCGCACTCCCGGCTCAGGGTCTCGCTGACGACAGGGGCGAGACGGCCTTCCAGTACGCCCTTCGCGAATTCGTTCGGTACGGCGAGCAGGGCGGTGTCCGCGACGAGCGCGAGGGGCTGGCAGCGCCGGATCCAGTGCTCGTCCTTGACCTCCACCCCCTGCCCGCGTCCCTCTCCGAGGAGCTGCTCCAGTACTCGTGGCCACACTGCGGCAAGATCGGCAGGTACGTCAGCCACAGGGCACGCTCTCTCACAGGTCCCACGAACGTGTGGTTGTGGGACGGGTCGGGATGTAGATCGGCGGGGCGAGGGGACAAAGGAACGAATCGGAGTCCAGTCACGGTAGTCAGGGCGGCGGCTACGGTTCAAGTTGTTGTCCCCAGCCTGTGGACAGTGTCCCTCCGTGACACTCGGTTTGACCGGACAGCGCGGTCCCGCGTACCGTAACCAGGTCGAGTTGTCGATGGCTGCTGCCGCCTGCCTCCGATGGGCACAGATCGCTGTAGGTGATCGGGAAGCGGTGCACTCGGGCGTGATGCGAGCTTCTCGTGGGCGCACGGTGACAGCCAGGACGGCACCCCGCCACTACCGATTTCTTCTGGAGCCCCCGAGTGAGCAAGCGCACCTTCCAGCCGAACAACCGTCGTCGCGCGAAGACCCACGGCTTCCGGCTGCGTATGCGCACCCGTGCCGGCCGCGCGATTCTCGCGTCCCGCCGTAGCAAGGGTCGCGCCCGTCTGTCCGCCTGATTCCGATCAGGTCATGACGTCGTGCTGCCCACCGAGAACCGGCTGAGGCGGCGCGAGGACTTCGCGACCGCGGTACGACGGGGTCGCCGGGCTGGTCGCTCGACGCTCGTCGTCCACCTTCGTAGCGGTGCCACGGACCCGCACGCGCCTGGGGAGAGCGCTCCCCCGACGCGTGCGGGTTTCGTCGTGAGCAAGGCCGTGGGTGGTGCGGTCGTGCGCAACCAAGTGAAGCGCAGACTTCGCCATCTGATGCGGGACCGAGTCGCCCTGTTTCCCCCCGGTAGCCTGGTAGTCGTACGAGCGCTGCCCGGAGCGGGCGACGCAGACCACGCACAGCTGGCCCGAGACCTGGACGCCGCCGTTCAGCGGCTGCTGGGAGGGGGCGCGCGATGAAGTACCCGCTGCTGGCTCTGATCAAGCTGTACCAGTGGACGATCAGTCCGCTGCTCGGGCCGGTGTGCAAGTACTACCCGTCGTGCTCCCACTACGGCTACACGGCCATCGACCGGCACGGTGCGATCAAGGGCACGGCACTCACCGCCTGGCGCATCCTGCGGTGCAATCCGTGGTCGCTGGGTGGGGTGGACCATGTTCCGCCGCGCAAGCGCCCGCGGTGGCACGAAATGCTGCGTGGCGCCTGGCGTGCACGCAGGGGCGGGCCCTCCGCCGCCGAACCGGCCCTCGAAGGAAAGCTTCCTCCCGAGTCTTCTTCGAGCCCGGCCGCAGAGACCTCGTCCCATGCCCAAGGAGCATGATTAGTGGACACGATTGCCAGCCTTTTCAGCTTCATCACGACACCCGTTTCATGGGTCATCGTCCAGTTCCACACGGTGTACGGCGCCATCTTCGGGCCTGACACCGGCTGGGCCTGGGGCCTGTCCATCGTGTCCCTGGTGATTCTCATCCGTATCTGCCTGATCCCGCTCTTCGTGAAGCAGATCAAGGCGACCCGGGCCATGCAGACGCTGCAGCCCGAGATGAAGAAGATCCAGGAGCGCTACAAGAACGACAAACAGCGTCAGTCCGAAGAGATGATGAAGCTGTACAAGGAGTCGGGCACCAACCCGCTCTCCTCGTGCCTTCCCATCCTGGCGCAGTCTCCGTTCTTCTTCGCCCTGTACCACGTGCTCAACGGCATCGCGTCCGGCACGACCATCGGCGTCATCAACGAGTCGCTGCTGGCCAGCGCCCGCCAGGCGCACATCTTCGGGGCCCCGCTGGCCGCGAAGTTCAAGGACGGTGCCGCCACCGTCCAGGCCCTGGGCGCCACGGTCACCGATGTGCGGGTCGTCACCGCCGTCATGATCGTCCTGATGTCCGCGTCGCAGTTCTACACGCAGCGCCAGCTGATGACGAAGAACGTCGACACCACGGTGAAGACGCCGTTCATGCAGCAGCAGAAGATGCTGATGTACGTCTTCCCCGTCATGTTCGCCGTCTTCGGTATCAACTTCCCGGTCGGTGTCCTCGTCTACTGGCTGACCACCAACGTGTGGACCATGGGCCAGCAGATGTACGTGATCCACAACAACCCGACCCCGGGTTCCAAGGCCCAGGCCGCCTACCTGGAGCGCCTGACCAAGCACGTCACGCACCACGGCAAGGTCCGCCGGCGGAGCGAGAAGACCATCATCAAGGCGATCGTCGCCAAGGGCCGCGACCGCAACGAGTTCGAGCGCAAGTTCATCAACGGCCTGACCAAGGCGGGGCTGGCGGCCCAGGCCGACGGGTCCGTGATGAAGAGCGAGGGCCAGGCCGCGGTGCAGGCCGAGGACGGTGCGACGACCACCGCCACCGTGACCGCTACCGCCACCAAGCGGCAGCAGCCCAAGCGGCAGAGCAAGTCCCAGCGCCAGACCGGCGGGCCGAAGCAGGCGGCTGACTCCGTCGCGTCCACGTCGCTGGAGAAGTCCGAGGAGCCCGAGGACGCCAAGCCTGCCGCCGCCGCCAAGAAGGCCGCCCCGAACCCCGGCAACGGCACCCGCAGCAAGGCCCAGTCCGGCCAGCGCAAGGGTGGCCCGCAGCGGCCCAAGTCCCCCTCCAAGAAGTAAGAAGGAGCCCATCCCGTGACGGAAGGCACCACCTCCGCCGCTGCCGAGGGTGCAGACACCCTGACCCGCCTGGAGCAGGAGGGCGAGATCGCGGCGGACTACCTCGAGGGTCTGCTGGACATCGCCGACCTCGACGGCGACATCGACATGGACGTCGAGGCCGACCGTGCCTCTGTGTCGATCATCAGCGACACGGGCGGCCGCGACCTGCAGAAGCTGGTCGGACGGGACGGCGAGGTGCTGGAGGCGCTGCAGGAGCTGACGCGTCTGGCCGTTCACCGGGAGACCGGGGACCGCAGCCGGCTGATGCTGGACATCGCCGGCTACCGGGCCAAGAAGCGCTCCGAGCTGTCCGAGCTGGGCGCCAAGGCCGCCGCGGAGGCCAAGAGCAGCGGCGAGCCCGTGAAGCTCAAGCCGATGACCCCGTTCGAGCGGAAGGTTGTGCACGACGCGGTGAAGGCCGCTGGTCTGCGCAGCGAGTCCGAGGGCGAAGAGCCGCAGCGCTTCGTCGTCGTCCTGCCCAACTGATTCGGTTCGTACGTCCCTCGGCCCCGTCTGTTGCGCAGGCGGGGCCGAATTTTGTCAGCCTGGTAGTTCTGGTGGTCGGCGCGTGCGCGCTGATGCGGTACGGAAGGACGGTCCCCGTGACGGAGGCAGCGGAGCTCCCCCCTGCGCCCGAGCAGGCGCGAGAGGTGTTCGGTGATCGCTTCGCCGATGCGGTGCGCTATGCGGAGCTGCTGGCCGAGGCCGGTGTGCAGCGTGGGCTGATCGGCCCCCGTGAGGTGCCCCGCCTCTGGGAGCGGCACCTGCTGAACTGCGCGGTGCTCTCGGAGGTGGTTCCCGAGGGTGTGACCGTGTGCGACGTCGGCTCTGGTGCCGGTCTGCCCGGGATTCCGCTGGCACTGGTCCGCGAGGACCTGAAGATCACCCTTTTGGAGCCGCTCCTTCGGCGTACCAACTTCCTGACCGAGGTCGTCGAACTGCTGGGCCTGGACCATGTGACCGTGGTGCGCGGCCGTGCCGAGGAGGTCATGGGCAAGATCCCGCCGGTTCATGTGGTCACGGCCCGTGCGGTGGCTCCCCTGGACCGGCTGGCCACATGGGGCATTCCGCTGCTGCGACCGTACGGCGAGATGCTCGCGCTGAAGGGGGACACCGCGGAGGAAGAGCTGAAGGCCGCGGCCACCGCGCTGAGCAAGCTCGGTGCGGTGTCGACGTCCATCCTTCAGGTGGGTGAGGGAGTGGTGGATCCCCTGTCCACCGTCGTGCGGGTCGAAGTGGGCGAGAGCCCCGGTGGTGTTCGCTTCGCGGCCAAGCGGGCCAAGGCGGCCCGTACGGGGCGAGTGCGCAGGCGTCGGTGAGGGCGGCTGGACGGATCGGCCGCACTCATCCGTCCTGACGACGAGGCGTACTCCACACAAGCTGCCCAACCCACGCATGACGGAGTGTCGCGACAGTCCGGGCGCGCTCGCTGTGCATCGTGTTTCACGTGAAACGTCGCTCATTGCTGCACGGCATCATCAGTCGTGGCCGCGCCGCGGCCGAACCGCGTGACCGGAAGCCCCTCGGTTCACTCGGAGGGGCAACGGAGTTGTCCACAGAGGTGGATTTCTCCACAGAACAACAGGCCTCACTGGTTCACGACCCCGAAGGCATGGGAGGCTCTGTGTATTGCGAGCCTGAAGTCGAGGAGAGTGAATCCTTGCGGTCCGACGCCAATATCGCGGGACCGATGACCGATCCGGTCCCCGGCCCCCGTACCGAGTCGATGGGGGCGGATGTTTCACGTGAAACACCGCCTCCGATGGACGACACTCCCATCGGTCGTGCTGCCCAACTTGCGGTGGAGGCTCTCGGCCGCGCCGGTGAAGGCCTGCCGCGGCCTGAGCAGACCCGGGTCATCGTGGTCGCCAACCAGAAGGGCGGCGTCGGCAAGACGACGACGACTGTCAACCTTGCCGCTTCGCTCGCTCTGCATGGCGGTCGCGTTCTGGTGATCGACCTCGATCCGCAGGGCAACGCGTCCACCGCTCTCGGGATCGACCACCACGCCGAGGTCCCGTCCATCTATGACGTCTTGGTCGAGAGCAAGCCCTTGGCGGAGGTCGTCCAGCCGGTTCCCGATGTCGAGGGGCTGTTCTGTGCCCCGGCCACGATCGATCTCGCCGGTGCGGAGATCGAGTTGGTGTCCCTGGTCGCTCGGGAGAGCCGCCTGGAGCGGGCGATCCGGGCCTACGAACAGCCATTGGACTACGTCCTCATCGACTGCCCGCCCTCACTCGGCCTGTTGACGGTCAACGCGCTGGTCGCCGGCCAGGAGGTCCTCATCCCGATCCAGTGCGAGTACTACGCGCTGGAGGGGCTTGGCCAACTGCTGCGCAACGTCGACCTGGTGCGGGGACATCTCAACCCCGGCCTGCATGTATCGACGATCCTGCTCACGATGTACGACGGCCGGACGCGGCTCGCGTCCCAGGTCGCGGAGGAGGTGCGCACCCACTTCGGCGACGAGGTGCTGCGGACGAGCATTCCCCGGTCGGTCCGCATCTCCGAGGCGCCGAGTTACGGGCAGACGGTTCTGACGTACGATCCAGGTTCGAGCGGTGCCCTCTCTTATCTAGAGGCCGCACGAGAGATCGCGCTGAAGGGTGTCGGGGTCAGCTACGACCCGATTCAGGCCCACATCGGCGCACAGAGCAATCCGAGCATGGTGGAGGGGATCCAGTGAGCGAGCGACGGAGGGGGCTGGGCCGTGGTCTCGGCGCACTGATTCCTGCTGCCCCGACGGAGAAGACTCCGCCTCCGGCCGCGGTGGGAGGTGCGGTACCGACGTCCCCCACGACGGTGCCGGTCCTGACGGCCGACCGGGGGGTGGCCGCGGCGAAGGTGACCACGCTGCCGCCCGTTCCCGGGGAGGCCGAGGAGCCGTCGGTGAGCGGGCGCGCGGAGGAGCCCGCGCCCCCGATGGGCGCGCACTTCGCCGAGATTCCCCTCGACTCCATCTCGCCGAACCCTCGCCAGCCGCGTGACGTCTTCGATGAGGACGCGCTCCAGGAGCTCGTCACCTCTATCCAGGAAGTCGGCCTCCTCCAGCCCGTCGTCGTGCGGCAGCTGGGTGCTGACCGCTACGAGCTCATCATGGGCGAGCGGCGCTGGCGGGCTTGCCGTGAGGCCGGTCTCGAGGCGATCCCGGCGATCGTACGGGCCACGGAGGACGAGAAGCTCCTCCTGGACGCACTGCTGGAGAACCTGCACCGGGCACAGCTGAACCCGCTGGAAGAGGCGGCCGCCTACGACCAGCTGCTGAAGGACTTCAACTGCACGCACGACCAGTTGGCGGACCGCATCGGGCGTTCCCGCCCGCAGGTCTCCAACACGCTGCGTCTGCTGAAGCTCTCGTCGGCCGTGCAGAAGCGGGTGGCCGCCGGTGTGCTTTCCGCCGGGCATGCCCGTGCGCTGCTCTCCGTCGAGGACTCGGAGGAGCAGGACCGGCTGGCCCACCGGATCGTGGCCGAGGGACTTTCGGTGCGGGCGGTCGAGGAGATCGTGACGCTGATGGGCTCACGGCCGCAGAAGGCGCAGCGCTCCAAGGGGCCGCGGGCCGGCGCCCGCGTCTCCCCGGCGTTGAGCGATCTCGCCACTCGGCTGTCCGACCGTTTCGAGACCCGGGTGAAGGTCGATCTGGGGCAGAAGAAGGGCAAGATCACGGTCGAGTTCGCCTCCATGGAAGACCTGGAGCGGATCCTGAGCACGCTCGCTCCGGGCGAGGGTCCGGTCCTGCAGAAGGGTCTCCCGGACGGTGAGTCCCCGGAGGCCGAAGAGGCGGAGTCCTGACGGCGCGGCTGATCCGCGCGGTCGGGCGGGAGAGCGGGTCGTGTCCGGTGCGTACCGGAACACGGTCCGCTCTTTGCTTTCAGGCGGTGTCTAGGCAATCACATCGTGGATACGATGCGATCGGGTATGGCGCATCCACCTGGCGGCACCTCTGACGGGGAGGCGGGGGCCATGCGATCGGTGAGCCGCACCGGACTGGTGAGCGCGGGCCTCGGGCTCGGCGCGGTCGGCGGGTTCGTCGGCGGTCTGCTCAGGGAACGGAGCGTACTGACAGCCGCTCGCGGAGCCGCGGGCGAAGGAAGTGAGGAACAGCCTTCATGGGGCGCCGGCTCGTACCGCTCACGCTGGACAACCTTCAGGACCTTCCCAACCGCTGCCGCTCGTGCGTCTTCTGGGAACTTGATCCGGTCAGCGGCGAGGCCGCGGTAAAGGCAGGCACAGCCGCGCTGGAGAAGGAGGCGTGGATCTCCGCCGTCCTGCTGGACTGGGGATCCTGCGGCCGGGTGGTCTACGTCGACGACATCCCGGTGGGCTTCGTGCTCTACGCTCCCCCTGCCTATGTCCCCCGTTCCACCGCCTTCCCCACCAGCCCCGTGTCCCCGGACGCGGTGCAGCTGATGACCGGCTTCATCATGCCGGGCTATCAGGGGCAGGGGCTCGGCCGGGTGATGGTTCAGACGGTCGCCAAGGATCTCCTGCGTCGAGGCTTCAAGGCCATCGAGGCGTTCGGTGATGTCCGGTGGAAGGAAGCGGCCTGCCTGCTGCCCGCAGATCATCTGCTGGCCGTGGGCTTCAAGACGGTCCGGCAGCACCCCTCGCATCCCCGGCTCCGACTGGAACTCAGGTCGACTCTCTCCTGGAAGGAAGATGTGGAGATGGCGCTCGACCGGTTGCTGGGAGCAGTGCAGAAGGAACCGGCACTGCGACCCCTCTGAAGCAACTGGGCCTGAAGCGAATGCCTTACAGCGAATGGGCCAACCCGGAGGGGTTGGCCCATTCGTGTTTCACGTGAAACGTCACTCGGCGATGAAGTCCTCGAGATCGCGGACGATCGCGGCCTTGGGCTTGGCGCCGACGATGGTCTTGGCGACCTCGCCGTGCTGGTAGACGTTCAGGGTCGGGATCGACATGACGCCGTACTTCGCAGCCGTGCCCGGGTTCTCGTCGATGTTGAGCTTCACTACCTCGATCTTGTCGCCGTACTCGGCGGCGATGGCCTCGAGGGACGGAGCGATCTGGCGGCACGGACCGCACCAGGCGGCCCAGAAGTCCACCAGGACGGGCTTGTCGCTCTTGAGGACGTCCTGCTCGAAGGAGTCGTCGGTCACGTTCTTCAGGTCGGCCACGGGTGGCTCCTCACTGGTGCGTGCGGTGGGGTGGAAGGGGGGTCAGACGGCGGTCTTCTCGGGCTCGGGCTTCTCCTCGTCCGCGAGGGCGGCGAGGAAGCGCTCGGCATCCAGGGCGGCGGAGCAGCCCGTGCCGGCTGCGGTGATCGCCTGGCGGTAGGTGTGGTCGACCACGTCACCGGCGCCGAAGACACCCGTCAGGTTGGTGTGGGTGGAGGGGGCGGCGACCTTCAGGTAGCCCTCCTCGTCCAGGTCCAACTGGCCCTTGAACAGCTCGGTGCGCGGGTCGTGGCCGATCGCGATGAACAGACCGGTCACCGGCAGGTCCGACAGCTCGCCGGTCCTGACATTGCGCAGCTTGAGGCCGGAGAGCTTCTGGCCGCCCTGGATCTCGGCGACCTCGCTGTCCCAGACGAACTTGATCTTCGGGTCGGCGAAGGCACGCTCCTGCATGGCCTTGGACGCGCGCAGGGTGTCCCGGCGGTGGACGATGGTCACGGACCTGGCGAACCGGGAGAGGAAGGTGGCCTCCTCCACCGCGGTGTCGCCACCGCCGATCACGGCGATGTCCTGCTCGCGGAAGAAGAACCCGTCACAGGTGGCACACCAGGAGACGCCGCGGCCGGACAGGGCGTCCTCGTTCGGCAGACCGAGCTTGCGGTGCTGCGAGCCGGTGGTGACGATGACCGCCTTCGCCCGGTGGACCGTGCCCGCGGTGTCCGTGACGGTCTTGATCTCTCCGCGCAGGTCCACCGAGACGACGTCGTCCGGGATCAGCTCGGCCCCGAAGCGTTCCGCCTGGGCACGCATGTTGTCCATGAGCTCGGGGCCCATGATGCCATCGCGGAAGCCCGGGAAGTTCTCCACCTCGGTGGTGTTCATCAGCGCACCACCCGCGGTGACCGCGCCCTCGAACACCAGCGGCTTCAGCGACGCACGGGCAGTGTAGAGCGCCGCCGTGTAGCCGGCGGGCCCGGAGCCGATGATGATCACGTTACGGACGTCGCTCACGGCTTGATTCCTCGTCTCTGGTCTGCGTCATTCGACCGGTGGGAGCACCTTCGGAGCCCTCACCCCACCCAACGGATCCTAAGGGGCGCGCATTCCCGCTGTGGCCGGGCACACGGGGGTTCCCCCACGGCACGGATAACCGCGCTGGGCCACGAGGAAGCAGCCCGGTTTCAGGGACGTGCGAGGGATTGCTTCGCCAGTACCTTGCCCGTCGGGGCCGGCTGCCGGCTGACGCACGCGGCGTCGACGACGTAAGCCGTGACCCTGGTGGGGTCGGAGGTGTCGGACACCACGACGAGGAAGGCATCCTTGCCTTCGTAGGTACCGGTCTTCGCTCCGAGGACGTCACCGTTGCTGTGGATGCCGTCGCGTACGCAGTCCGGGACCGGAACGGAGGGCTGCATCAGGGTCTTGGCGCTCTCGGAGCCGTGTGGCGAACTCTTCTTCGCCGCGAGGAGGCCGTCCACCTGGCTCCTGAGGTCGCTTCCGGAGAAGGTGCCGGCTGAGGTCGTCTGCCGGTCCTGTGCGGTCGAGTGAGAGTCGTTACCGAGGGACTGAAGGAAGAGGGAGCCTGCGCCCAGGACGGCCGCGGTGAGGACGGCGCCCAGGACGACGGTCCGGCGACGGCGCCCGCGTCCGTGATCCTTGCGGCCCGGCCCGGTGGCCGCCTGCGGGCGTCCGGCAGGGCGATCTGCCGGGGCCGGTGTTTCACGTGAAACACGCGTCACCGCCGCCTCGGCGGTGAGAGCGGCGTCTATGCGGTCGGCGACATCGGCGGGCATGCGGGCCGGCTCGGGCAACGTCCCGAGAAACCCCCGGATCTCCTCCAGCGAGGCGTGGACCTCCGCGCAGAGATCGCACTCCTCCAGATGGCGTCGTATGTCCTCGGTCCGGGACGGCGGGAGAAGACCCTCGGTGAGGTCGGAGATTTCCTCGACGTCCGGGTGCCCGGCCGTGTCTGTCGTGGAATTCACGCTAGCCCACCTCCGCCCTTCACCGTGTCCTGAGGTCCCGCTGCGGGTGGGACGGATGCCCCCTGTGTCCGGTTCCCCACCTGACCGGGTTCCTTCGTCTCGCCGGGGCTCTCCGGCCGCAGGTGGGAGAGCAGTGGCAGCAGTCTCGCCCTGCCGCGGGCGCAGCGGCTCTTCACCGTGCCCGTGGGCACGTCCAGGACACGAGCGGCCTCGGCGACGGGATAGCCCTGCATGTCCACGAGGACGAGGGCGGCGCGTTGCTCGGGCGGGAGGGTGCCGAGGGCTTCGAGGAGCTGGCGGTGCAGGTCGTTTCTCTCGGCGGGCCCCGAGGCGGCCTCGTGCGGCTCCAGCAGCTGCTCGAGGCGCTCGGTGTCGTCGACGGGTGCGGTCTTGCGGGAGGCCGCCTTGCGGGCGCGGTCCAGGCAGGCGTTCACCGTGATCCGGTGCAGCCAGGTCGTGACGGCCGACTGGCCCCGGAAGGTGTGGGCGGCCCGGTAGGCCGACACCAGGGCGTCCTGGACCGCGTCAGCGGCCTCCTCGCGGTCTCTCAGCGTTCGCAGGGCCACTGCCCACAGCCGGTCCCGGTGCCGCCGAACGAGCTCCCCGAAGGCGTCGGGATCCCCTTCGACGTGTCGGGCGAGGAGTTCCTCGTCCTTCGCGTCGCCGTAGCCGGCGCCATCTGCCATCCGCCCCTCCCTCGGGGGCAACCTTACGGACTTCCGGACGGGAATCCAGCCTCAGCTGGTCACCTTGATGTCCGCCACCCTGCCGCGCCACTTGCCGTCGTCCGGTTGCAGCGGCAGCTTGGTCAGCCATACCAGGAGATACCGCGACGTGAGGGATTTCCCGGGCTTGAGTACCACGGTGGTCCCCGAGCCCTCGGCGACCTTGGTGTACTCGGAGAAGGACGTGGGCCGCGCGCCGGTGTCCGCGCTCGCGGCGCTACGGAGCTCGACCGACGTGTCTCCCTGGAAGGTGACGGTCACCTTCCCGACCTGCTGGACCTTGCCGAGGTCGAGGATGACGCCGACGCCTGATTTGAGGTTGCCGAAGTTCGCGCTCAGGTAGAAGTCCGTCTGCCAGTACGTGGCCGTGCTGTTGTCGTAGACCTTCCCTATGTCGGCGGGCTTCTCGGAGTGGTCCGTGCTGAAGGGGTCGAAGTCCCAGGCCTTGCTGATGGCGATCGGTTTGCCGGAGGCGGCCTGCTTCTTCGTGCCGCCCTTGTCGCCGCCGTCGGTGCTCTGTGTGGACGGGGTGTCGTCGGACGTGCCGCTCTGGTCCATCAGGGCGTCCGCGAGTTGCCAGCTGCCCAGGCCGAGGGCGGCGATGAGGAGGGCGGAGACCGCCCACTTCAGGGCCTTGCCGGTGCGGCTCTGCAATGGGGGCGGCGGGGCCGTGAGCGGCTGCGAGGCGCCGGGGCGCGGCGCGGGGCGGCCGTACGTGCCCTGCTGGTACGTCGTGCGCTGGTACTCGGGAGGGGGCGTGAAAGCGGGCTCCGGCGGCCGGATGCGCGGCATCTCACCGATCGCCTTGACCAGTTCCTCGGGCGTGGTGCAGGGCGACTCGTGCCGGGAGGCGGTGGCACCGTCGTTGGCGAGTGCCCGCATGGTGAGCTCGGACAGTCCGCGGTGGACACCTGCCCGCACCTGGTCCGGTGGGATCGGACCGATGTCCTTGGGGAGGCCGGACAGGCCGTAGGCGTCGTTCTCGTACGGCCAGCGCTGGGTCAGCGCCGCGTACAGCAGGGCGCCGATCGCCTCGGTGTCGGTGCGTTGCGGGGTGTCGGAACTGATGCCGCGCAGTGCGGCATTGACGGCGAGGCCGCGGATGCGCCACTGGCCGGTGGAGGCGCGCAGTACGGCATTCGGGTTGAGGCGCAGATGGGCGAGGCCTTCACGGTGGGCGGCCGCCATGGCGGAGGACACCTGGCTGACCATCTGGTAGGCGTCGTGCGGCTCCAGCGGTCCGGCGGCCAGCAGGGTGGACAGCTCGGTGGCGTCGGGCAGCCACTCGTGCACGACGTACACGAGGTCGTTCTCCTCGACGGCGTCCAGGACCTGGACGAAGCGGGGATCGCCGAGCAGCGCGGAGGAGCGTGCGGCGGCCAGCACCGAACGGGCTCGCGTGTGATCGGCGGGCAGGACGTGGACGCCGACGGCACGGCGGAGTTTCTCGTCCACCGCTCGCCAGCTGCTGAATCCGTCCAGACGGGTGACACACTCCTCGAGACGGTAGCGTCTGGCGAGTTTGTGACCGCTGTGCAGTTCGGTGGGCGAGGTCTTCTCAGGACCGTTCGTCCCGCCGCTCCTCTCCGCCTCGTCGCTGTCCGTGTCCCGCTCCGGGTTCTGGGCCACCCCGTCGGCCGTGGACTGGTCCGCCTTGGCGGTCAGCGGCTCGTCACCGCTGTTGTCTGCCACGTCGACGGCAGCCGTGCTACGTTCCGCCACCGTCGTTCCCTGCCTCCCCATCCGTTGCACCCTGTCCGACGCCGAAACCAATTGTGCCCACAGTCCGCCGCTATGCACGACACGCGGCGGCGAACGATGGTTGTGCGCGTACCCCCGCCTCAGCGCCCCAGACGCCCGCGCACCATGCCCACGAGGGAGTTGAGCTCCTCGATGCGCATGCGGCGGGCGGCGACGAAGAAGACCCCCAGGAGGACCGCGCCACCGGCCAGCAGCGCGGCGAAGGAGCCGAGCACGCCCTGGCCGAGAGTGTGGCCGATTCCGTAGCAGGCCGCACCGCTGAGCAGCGCGGCGGGTACGGAAGCGATGCACAGCCGCGCGTACGTCCTGGTGACCCGGGCGCCGTCCAGGTCGCCGCCGAGTCGCTTGCGCAGCCGCTTCCAGGCGACGCCCACCCCGATCGCGTAGGCGAGGCCGTACGCGGCCGCCATGCCGGCCACGGCCCAGCGGGCGGGGAGCAGGAAGTAACAGGCTCCCGAGGCGCCCGCGTTGACCGTGGCCACGATGACGGTGTTGTAGAAGGGGGTGCGGGTGTCCTCGTAGGCGTAGAAGGCACGCAGGACGACGTACTGCACGGAGTACGGGATCAGGCCGAGTCCGAAGGCCATCAGCATGTAGCCCATGTTGGTGGCTTCGCTGGTGCCCGAGGAGCCGAAGATCAGCGTGCACATCGGGATGCCGAGCGAGACGAAACCGAAGGCGATGGGCACGATGGCGACCGCGGTCGTGCGCAGGCCCTGTGAGATGTCGTCACGGACGGCACCGCCGTCGCCCTCGGCGGCCGAGCGCGAGATGCGCGGCAGTAGGGCCGCCATGAGGGAGACGGTGACGATGGCCTGCGGCAGACCCCAGATCAACTGGGCGTTGGCGTAGGCGGCGAAGCCGGTGCCCGCGACCGCGGAGTCCTTGCCGGCGGCGGTGGACAGCTGGGTGACGATCATGGCGCCGGCCTGGTTGGCGAGGACGAACAGCACCGTCCACTTGGCGAGCATCGCGGCCTTGCCCAGGCCGTGGCCCCGCCAGTCGAAGCGCAGCCGCAGCCGGAATCCGGTCTCACGCAGGTACGGGATCATGGCCAGGGCCTGGACGACCAGGCCGAGCAGCACACCGACGCCGAGGAGCCGCTGCCCCTCCTGTGGAATGTTCGTGACGGTCATGTGGGAGTTGGCGGCGGAACCGTACACCCAGATGAACATGCCGAGCGTCACGATGATGACGATGTTGTTCAGGACCGGGGTCCACATCATCGCGCCGAACTTCCCGCGCGCGTTGAGGATCTGACCCATCACCACGTGGATGCCCATGAAGAAGATCGAGGGCAGGAAGTAGCGGGTGAAGGTGACCGCGACCTCGTTGGCCGCCGGGTTGGTGGCGACGGAGTTGGACAGCATCCGCACCAGCAGCGGCGCGGCGAACATCGCCAGCGCGGTGAGTGCGGCGAGGGCGACCATCACGAGGGTCAGCAGCCGGTTGGCGAACGACTCGCCGCCGTCTTCGTCCTCCTTCATCGCCCGCACCAGCTGGGGGACGAAGACGGAGTTGAGACCGCCGCCGACGGTGAGGATGTAGATCATCGTCGGCAGCTGGTAGGCGACCTGGAAGGAGTCGCCGAGCAGGCCGAGGCCGAGCGCGGAGACGATGAGCGCGGAGCGGACGAAGCCGGTGAGGCGGGAGACCATCGTGCCCGCCGCCATGACGGCGCTGGACTTCAGCAGGCCGGCCGCCTTGCCGCCCTTCTTCCCGACGGGGGCCACGGGAGCGGCGGGAGCGGTCGCCTCCTGGCCGGGGCCCGTGGGGCCGCCGGGGGCGGCGGGAGCGGGCGCGGAGGCGGCAGCGCCGCCGGCGGGTGCAGCGGGGTGGGAAGCGGCGCCGTACGCCTCGAGGCCGGGCCGCGGAGCGGCCGGGTAGGAAGCTGCGGGGTACTGCCCGGCGGGTGCCTGGGCTCCGCCCGGCGCGGCGGCCGGGCCCGGTACGGGCGGGGGCTCCGTCGCCGGCCGGCCACTGCCCTGCTGCTGGTCCCGGAAGAGGTGTGCGAAGGCGTCCGGCTGGTGGTGCTCCTCGCCGGAGTGCGTCACCAGGTCGTCGACGCCCACGAACTGGGTGGTACGGGGGTCGTCGCCGTACGGCAGGTGCTGCGTGGGACCGGACGGTTCCGGTGCCGGGGTCTGGGCCCACAGGCGCGGGTCGGGAGCGTACGGCGACTGCGGCGGCTGGGCGTACGGCTGCTGCTGCGGGTAGGTGCCCGGGGGCGGCGGGGGGTGGGCGGCACGGTCGTACAGCGCCTCGGCGACCGGGTCCTGGGCGGAGAGGTCCTGTGCCCGGTAGGGGTCCTGGTCGTAGGCGTCCTGGAGGTACATGTCCGCCCCGTGCTGCGGCGGCACCTGGCCGGGCTCGGGCGGCTCGGGGTAGCCCGAGCCGGCCGCGGCCTGGCCGCGGTCACCGTCGTACGGCGAATTCATGGTTGCCCCACCTCATCGTCCCCGGGCCCACCGGCCACGACATCGCTCAACGGTCCACTCTCTCACCCGTCCCGGACGGGTCGGTGCTTTCCGGTGCGGTGTCCGGTGTCGGGTCACTCGGCTGCTCCGGGTCGCCCGCCCGGGTGCGCGCGTCGGACTCTTCCATGAGACGGTCGCCGGCCCCTTCCGGACTCAACGGGCCCTCGGTGTCGTTCCCCGTCTCGTGGGGGCCGGCGTCCTCGGTCTGCCGGGCGGCCGCGCGCTTGCGCTGGGTGTACATGCGGAATCCGGCGAGCACGAGCAGCAGGACACCGCCGCCGATGACCAGCATGACCGTGGGCGTGACCTCGGTGACCTTCACGTCGAACTGAACCGCCCTGCCGTACTTCTGGCCGTCCTGTGTGTACAGCTGGGCGATCACCGTGACGGGGCCGTTGGCGTTGGCCGACGTGGTGAACTTCACGGACTGGCTGTGCCCGCCGGAGACGGCGACGCGCTGCTCCATGTAGGCCTTGCCGCCGATCTTGAGACGGGTCGGCATGGTGGAGGTGAGCCGCAGCATGAGGTGGTCGGCGCCCTGGACGAGATTGTTCTGGACGGTCACCGGGATGGTGGCGCTGCGACCGGAGAGCTTCGTCTCCGACTTGGGAATCAGCTTGACCTGCTGGGCGAGGTCGTCGATGTAGTTCTCCACGCCCTGCCGGAAGCTGTCCGCCTTGCCGTTCCGGCCCCGCCACGACAGGGACATCTCACGGTTCAGTGCCCGCCCGAAGGGGGTCACCACCCGGGACTGGTTGGTGAGGATCACCTTGAAGTTCTCGAGCTTGTCCTCGGTTCGTGCCATCTGCTCGAACGCCGACCGCGGCAGCTCCTGCTTGCGCAACGAGGAGGGATAGGCGGACGTCGACGGGATCCGCGTGGTGGCGTCGGCGTCCGGCTTGGTCTTGGCGGCGGCGGCGAGATCCTGCGGCTGGCTCCAGGTGCTCTCCTGCAGGGCCGTGACCGCCTGGGCCATCGCCTGGGCCTGCCCGGCGGACGGCAGACGCTGCGGGGCGACGACGATGCTGCGCTGCTTGTCGGTCTGCCGGCCGAGCTCCAGGCTCTGGGCCAGGAACTGCTGCACGGCGAGCGTGGCGCTGCCCGCCGTCGTCAGGTCGCCCTCGAACGCCGTGGACAGCCGGGCGTCCGCGACCACCGCCGTGGTGCCGCCGCCGATCGGGCGGGCGGCGGAGGGCGTGTACGTCAGGCCGCCGGTCTCCTGGAGGCTGTCGCTGCGGGCGATCACCTTGTCCGCGCCGGCGGAGGTGGCGACCTTGATGATCGAGGGGTCGACCGCGCCGTCCACGGGCCAGGCGAACTCGGTGCTCGGTGTGACGTGGAGCACGGTCTTCACCGTGAGGGAGGCGACGTCGGTGGCGTCCTTCAGGTGGCTCAGCGATCCTGTGACGCTCGTTCCGTGGTGGGCGAGGGAGGCCAGGTCCGGGTCGGAGAACGGCAGGGCGACGACCTCCTTGCCGGCCACCGCTTCCTGCAGCCCGGCGAGCCACTGCTTGGCGACCGCCTGATGGGTGCCGGCCGTGGTGGTGCCGTCCGGGCCCTGGATCTTGTAGTTGCCCGCCATCGCGTCCACGGACGCCAGCAGGTCCGGGTCGATCACCCAGGTGACGTCGAGGTCCTTGCCCAGCGCCAGCATCTGTGCCAGGCGGCCGCCCGGGGAGAGCTCCTTGGCGAGGTCGTCGTTGAGGAAGACCGGTGTCTGCTGTTCACCGGCGCCGGTCTTCGCCGTCACGTGCACGGTGGAGATCAGCGGCCACAGGTACGTGGTCTTGGTCCGGGTGTCGGCCTCGTCCGGCTGCCACGGCAGGAAGGTACGCCGGATACCGAGCACCTGGTCCCACGGCTGGGCGGTCGTCCGGCCGGAGAGCGAGACAGCGAAGTCGTAGACGCCGGCCTGGCCGAGGTCGAGCTTGTCGACCGGGACGGAGATGCTGAAGTGCTCCGCGACGCCCGGGGTCAGCTTGGCGAACTTCTCGACGTACTTGCCGCCGACCTCGGAGCCGACGGAGGTCTGCAGATCGTCCGAGTGACGGGCGGTGGCGTCGATCTCCGACCGGGTGTCCAGCTGGGGACCCACGCGCAGCCCGACGTGTGCGTCGCTGACCGTCTGCTTGCCCTTGTTGGTCACCGTGCCGGAGACGGTCAGCGTGTCTCCGTCGGTGGGCGTGCTGGGGCTCAGGGAGTCCAGGGAGACGTCCACCGTGTCCGAGGCGGCGGCCTGGGCGGGAGCGGCGGCGGGCAGCTGGAGCAGGCCGGCCAGCAGCGGCGCCCCGGCGAGCAGTGCTCCGGTGCGCCGCAGCCAGCGGCGGGCAGGTGAGGGACTCATCCCCTGGAAGTCTGCCGCCTCGGCCACGCGCTCGCCCGTCCCTCGTCGTCGTCAGTGGTCGTCGGAATGTGCGTCCACGCATGGTAACGATGTGCGCTGAGGGGAAGTGCCGCGGTCTGCTCCACAAGATCGGAATACCTGGCCGGCCCGCCCTGGATTGCCCGCCGCTCCGCCCTCTATTTCCCGTATCAAGAGGAGAAAGGGCGTACACGGCAAAGGCAGGCTTTGTGAGGAAAGACATCCCTCTGTTCCCCTGTGCTCAAGGGAGGCGCTGTGGAGCGGCCGGGCCGCGTACCCTCTTCTGTTGTGCCGAACGCCAACGAAGACACCCCCAACGCCCTGAGCCAGGCGCAGCAGCGCGCGGTGAGCGAACTGCTGAGGGTGGCCCCCGTCGCCGATGAGCTCGCCCGCCGCTTCCAGGAGGCGGGATTCTCACTCGCCCTGGTCGGCGGCTCGGTCCGGGACGCGCTTCTCGGCCGGCTCGGCAACGACCTGGACTTCACCACCGACGCCCGGCCCGAGGACGTCCTGAAGATCATGCGGCCCTGGGCGGACGCGGTCTGGGAGGTCGGGATCGCATTCGGCACGGTGGGAGCGCAGAAGAACGCCCGTGCCGGAGACGCCGATCGTTGCTTCCAGATCGAGGTGACCACCTACCGGTCGGAGGCGTACGACCGCACCTCGCGCAAGCCCGAGGTGTCGTACGGGGACTCCATCGAGGACGACCTCGTCCGGCGTGACTTCACGGTGAACGCGATGGCCGTGGCACTGCCGCAGAAGGAGTTCATCGATCCGCACAGCGGGCTGCAGGATCTTGCCGCGAAGGTGCTGCGCACTCCCGGCACGCCTGAGGCGTCCTTCTCCGACGATCCGCTGCGGATGATGCGGGCCGCGCGCTTCGCCGCTCAGCTCGACTTCGAGGTGGCCGACGAGGTCGTCGGCGCCATGAAGGAGATGGCCGGACGGATCGAGATCGTGTCGGCCGAGCGGGTACGGGACGAGCTGAACAAGCTGATCCTTTCCGTGTATCCGCGCAAGGGGCTGACGCTGCTGGTCGACACCGGCCTCGCGGACCATGTGCTGCCCGAGCTGCCCGCTCTGCGCCTGGAGAGCGACGAGCACCACCGGCACAAGGACGTCTACGAGCACACGCTGATCGTCCTGGAGCAGGCGATCGCGCTGGAGGAGGACGGCCCCGACCTGGCCCTGCGGCTGTCGGCGCTGCTGCACGACATCGGCAAGCCGCGTACGCGCCGTTTCGAGAAGGACGGCCGGGTCTCCTTCCACCACCACGAGGTGGTCGGGGCGAAGATGACCAAAAGGCGCATGACGGCCCTGAAGTACTCCAACGAACTGGTGAAGGATGTCTCCCGCCTGGTCGAGCTCCACTTGCGCTTCCACGGCTACGGCACCGGGGAATGGACGGACTCCGCGGTCCGTCGCTATGTTCGCGACGCGGGCCCGCTCCTTGGTCGTCTGCACAAGCTGACCCGTTCCGACTGCACGACCCGCAACAAGCGGAAGGCGGCCGCGCTCTCCCGTGCCTACGACGGCCTGGAGGAACGCATCGCCCAGCTCCAGGAACAGGAGGAGCTCGACGCAATCCGCCCGGATCTCGACGGCAACCAGATCATGGAGATCCTGGGGGTCGGTCCCGGCCCGGTCGTGGGTAAGGCGTACAAGCACATGCTGGAGCTTCGCCTGGAGCACGGGCCCATGGGGCACGATGACGCGGTGGCCGCGCTCAAGGACTGGTGGGTCGAGCAGAACTGAGACCGTGCAGGCGGTGCATGTTTCACGTGAAACACGCACGGCGTATGCGGCCGAGACATGGAGAGGGGCGGTGTTTCACGTGAAACACCGCCCCTCTCGGTATGCGCCTTACTTGTCCTTCAGGCAGAGCAAGAAGTCGCTGCCGTCACCGCTCTCGGTGTACGTGTACTTGAAGTCCTTGGCCGCGGCCTCGCACTTGCTCGACGCCAGGGTCTCCGTCGAATACGTCCCCTTGATCTTGGCGAGCACGACGTACTGTGCCTTCGCCGAGCCGCAGTCCACGACCTCGAGGTCCGGGTCGGTGTCGCTCGTGCTGCCGCGGTGCATGCAGTCGCCGACCTTCGCCGTGTTGGCGTCGTCCCGACTGGCTACGTAGCCGCCGATGGCCACACCGAGGGCGACCACCACGATGACGATGTTCTTGATCGTCTTGAAGCTGACCTTGCGCTTGGGGGCCTGCGGCGGCACCGGTGCGTAGGGCACGCCGGGCTGGGGCGGGTACGGGGCCTGACCCTGAGGCGGATAGGGAGCCTGACCCTGGGGCGGGTAGGGCGCCTGGCCCTGCGGCGGGTGCGGAACCTGGCCCTGCGGCGGCGGAGTAGTCACTCGGGAGTCCCCCCTGGAACGTGATGCACATGGCGAAATAAGACCCACGTAAGTTAGCGGTTGCCACTGACAACCCTGTAACCCAGAGGGCCTCTGTAGCCGTGATGTGACACTTATCAGCGCTCAAAGCGGGCCATAGCGGCAGCAACCGCTGCGTAGACCGCGGCGACCAGCACCACCAGCACGGCCGACTGGCCGTCCGGCGGGAGCATGAGGGCGGCCACGCCCGCGGCACCGACGAATGCGGCGTTGAAGAGAACGTCGTACACCGAAAAGATTCGGCCTCGGAAGCCGTCGTCGACGGACGACTGGACGACGGTGTCGGTGGCGATCTTCGCGCCCTGGGTGATCAGCCCCAGGACGAAGGACGCGACCAGGAGAGGGCCGGTGGCGAAGGGCAGGCCGAGCGCGGGCTCCAGCAACGCGGCGGCCCCGGCGCACACGGCGATCCAGCGTTCGGGGCCGAGCCACCCGGCCGCCCAGGGCGTCACCAGGGCCGCGGCGAAGAAGCCCGCGCCGGAGGACCCCAGGGCCAGCCCCAGCAGCCCGAGCCCCTCATCGGGGCCTGAGGAGAGGGCGTACCGGCACAGCATCAGCACCATGACGAGCAGCGCGCCGTAGCAGAAGCGCATCAGCGTCATCGACGCCAGCGCCCAGGCCGCTCCCCGGCGCGTGGGCGCGGCCAGGTGGCGTACCCCCGCTAGCAGGTCACGTGCGGTGCCGGCGAGCGCGGCGCGCAGGCGCGGCTGGCTCGGCGTGCGCTCGGGTCCCAGCAGGCCGGGCGCCATGGTCAGTGACATGAGGGCCGCGCACAGGTACAGCAGGGCACCCAGCAGGACGACCGTCGCGGCGGAGTCGGACACCGCCAGCCGTACGGCGAAGGCGAGACCGCCGCCCGCGGTCGCGGCGAGGGTCCCGGCGGTCGGCGAGAGGGAGTTGGCGATCACCAGCCGCTCGGTGTCGACCACGCGGGGCAGCGCCGCGGAGAGGCCGGAGAGCACGAAGCGGTTGACGGCGGTGACGCACAGCGCGGAGACGTAGAACAGGGCGTCCGGGACGCCGCCGGCCATCAGGAGGGCGGTGACCGCGGCCAGCAGGGCGCGCAGCAGATTGCCGTACAGGAGGACCTGTCGGCGCCGCCAGCGGTCCAGGAAGACCCCGGCGAACGGGCCGACCAGCGAGTAGGGCAGCAGCAGCACCGCCATGGCCGAGGCGATCGCGGCGGGCGAGGTCTGCTTCTCCGGTGAGAAGACGACGTAGGCGGCGAGCGCGACCTGGTAGGCGCCGTCGGCCCCCTGGGAGAGCAGGCGCACGGCGAGCAGGCGCCGGAAGTCACGTAGGCGCAGCAGGACGCGCAGGTCACGGACGACGGGCATGGGGCACAGCCTCACATGAGGGAAGGTCCCCGGGGCGGAGCACCCGGGGACCCTCTCAGCCCTGGCAGGAGCGGTTTTCGGCGTGGCCGTGCCGGCTAGCGCTCGACCTCGCCGCGGATGAACTTCTCGACGTTCTCGCGGGCCTCGTCGTCGAAGTACTGCACCGGCGGGGACTTCATGAAGTATGAGGACGCCGACAGGATCGGACCGCCGATGCCACGGTCCTTGGCGATCTTCGCGGCGCGCAGCGCGTCGATGATGACACCGGCGGAGTTCGGGGAGTCCCAGACCTCGAGCTTGTACTCCAGGTTCAGCGGGACGTCACCGAAGGCGCGGCCCTCGAGGCGGACGTAGGCCCACTTGCGGTCGTCCAGCCAGGCCACATAGTCGGACGGGCCGATGTGGACGTTCTTCTCGCCGAGGTCCCGGTCGGGGATCTGGGAGGTGACGGCCTGCGTCTTGGAGATCTTCTTGGACTCCAGGCGCTCGCGCTCGAGCATGTTCTTGAAGTCCATGTTGCCGCCGACGTTCAGCTGCATCGTGCGGTCCAGGACGACACCCCGGTCCTCGAACAGCTTCGCCATGACGCGGTGCGTGATGGTGGCGCCGACCTGGGACTTGATGTCGTCACCGACGATGGGGACGCCCGCCTCGGTGAACTTGTCCGCCCACTCCTTCGTGCCGGCGATGAAGACCGGGAGGGCGTTGACGAAGGCGACCTTGGCGTCGATGGCGCACTGGGCGTAGAACTTCGCCGCGTCCTCGGAGCCGACCGGCAGGTAGCAGACGAGGACGTCGACCTGCTTGTCCTTGAGGACCTGGACGACGTCGACCGGCTCGGCGTCGGACTCCTCGATGGTCTGGCGGTAGTACTTGCCGAGGCCGTCGAGGGTGTGACCGCGCTGGACCGTGACCCCGGTGCTGGGCACGTCGCAGATCTTGATCGTGTTGTTCTCGGAGGCGCCGATGGCGTCGGCGAGGTCGAGGCCGACCTTCTTCGCGTCGACGTCGAAGGCGGCGACGAACTCGATGTCCCGCACGTGGTAGTCACCGAACTGCACGTGCATCAGGCCGGGGACCCTGGACGCCGGGTCGGCGTCCTTGTAGTACTCGACTCCCTGCACCAGCGACGCGGCGCAGTTGCCCACGCCGACGACGGCTACGCGAACCAAACCCATTCCGGTTGCTCCCTGTGTGTACGTGTGAGGCCCCGAGTGGGTCTCACGTGGCGGTGTCGTCGGGCGTATCCGTCCCGGGGGTGTCCCCGGGACGGGGCAGGCCGCCCGGCGCTCCATGTGTCGTGTCCTGCTGAGCGGACCCCCCGGACGCGGAACCCCGCAGGTCCCGGCCGGCCCGCTCGCTCTCGATGAGCTCGTTCAGCCAGCGCACTTCGCGCTCCACGGACTCCATCCCGTGGCGCTGGAGCTCGAGCGTGTAGTCGTCGAGGCGCTCCCGGGTGCGAGCCAGGGAGGCGCGCATCTTCTCCAGGCGCTCCTCCAGGCGGCTGCGCCGGCCCTCCAGCACGCGCATGCGCACATCGCGCGACGTCTGGCCGAAGAAGGCGAAACGTGCGGCGAAGTGCTCGTCCTCGTACGCGTCGGGACCGGTCTGCGAGAGCAGTTCCTCGAAGTGCTCCTTACCTTCCGCCGTCAGCCGGTAGACGATCTTGGCGCGGCGGCCGGTCAGGGGCGCGGCGAGGGCGTCCTCGTGCGTGCTCCCCGGTTCCTCGATCAACCAGCCGTTGGTGACCAGCGTCTTGAGGCAGGGGTACAGCGTTCCGTAGCTGAACGCGCGGAACACACCGAGGGACGTGTTGAGTCGTTTGCGCAGCTCATAGCCGTGCATCGGGGACTCGCGAAGCAGGCCGAGCACGGCGAACTCAAGGATCCCGGAACGCCGGCTCATCCTTGCCTCCCCTCGTCCTCGTCTCGCTTATCTCGCTCTGATGTATCGACTCGATACATCACGACGATAGAACGGCCTTCCGCGTGCGACAAGAGGGGGAGCGGTGAACGGGATCACATCACCGATTCGTAGGAGGAGAGTTGTCCTGTTTGCGGCGAACCTCGGAGCTCGGAGGGTTTTGACGGTGCGTAGTCTGTGCGGCATGCGAACCACCGGGAACCACGTGATGCCTGGGGAGCGTCGATGTCCTCGGTGCGGTACGGGTGAATGCGGGACCGACCGCATCCGTACTTCGGGGGGACCGGAAACCAGCCGCCGTTTCCAGGCGCGCACGGGTGCGCCTGCCCGAGGAGTAATCGTTCGATGAGCGAGCACCGTCGCAAACCGCCGCAGCCGCAGGGAGGCGGACGTGCCGCGGCCCGACGCGGTCAGTCCGGCTCGTCCTCCGGCCGCCGTGCGGCTCCGCGTGGCGCCACCGGGTCTCCTTCCGCCGCCTACGGCCCGGGAGGCGATGAGCCCCAGTACGGCAGCCGCGCCGAGGCCCGCCGGGCGGCGCAGAGAGCCGGAGGCGGCGGCCGCCGCAGAGGAGCCGACAACACCGGGCCGGGCGGCCGGCGCGGTGGTCCCGGGGGGCCGGCCGGTCCCGGACGGGGCAGAGGCCGGGCGGGCGAGCCCCCGAGGAAGCGCTTCATCGACTACCCGCGCGCGGGCAAGTACGGATGGCAGCGCTGGATGCCGTCCTGGAGGCTCGTCTCCGGGCTGTTCATCGGGTTCGTCGGCAGCATGGTCGCCGTGTTCGGCGTCGCCTACGCGATGGTCTCGATCCCCAGCGAGAACGACGCGGCCAAGTCCCAGAACAACGTCTACTACTGGGCCAACGGCCAGCAGATGGTGGCCACCGGCACGGGCGCGAACCGGCAGAACGTCACCATCGACCAGATCCCCGAGGCCATGCAGTGGGCGGTGATCTCGGCCGAGAACAAGAGCTTCTACTCGGACTCCGGTGTCGACCCGATGGGCATCGCCCGCGCCCTGGCCAACATGGCGCGGGGCGGTCAGACGCAGGGCGGCTCGACGATCACCCAGCAGTTCGTGAAGAACACCTACCTGAGCCAGGAACAGACGGTCACCCGGAAGTTCAAGGAGATGTTCATCTCCATCAAGGTGGGGACGAAGCTCAAGAAGAAGCAGATCCTCCAGGGCTACCTGAACACCTCGTACTACGGACGCGGCGCCTACGGCATCCAGGCCGCGGCGCAGACGTACTACGGGAAGGACGCGGTCAAGCTCACGCCGAGCGAATGCGCCGTCCTCGCGGCGCTGCTGAAGGGGCCCACGTACTACGACCCGGCCGGGGCCACGGACCTCGACAAGTCGGCGACCCAGGATGCCAACACCAAGCGTTCCAAGGAGCGCTGGGCCTGGATCCTCGGCGAGATGCACAAGGACAAGCGCCTCACCGACACCCAGTACCAGGACGCGATCAAGAAGTACCCCATGCCCCAGGGCCGCAAGGCGATCAAGGGCATGACGGGCCAGATCAGCTACCTGGCGGACACGGCGAAGAAGTACGTCCTGGCGCACTCGAACATCACGGAGGCGCAGTTCGACAAGGGCGGCTACCAGATCTACACGACCTTCGACAAGGACAAGGTCAACGCCCTGACCGCGGCCGTGAAGAAGGTCCAGAAGCAGCGCCTCGATCCCAAGAAGCGGGAGCTGGACAAGTACGTCCAGTTCGGTGCGGCGTCGGTGGTGCCCAACGACGGCGCGATCGTCGCGCTCTACGGTGGCGCCGGTTACGAGAACGGCCACTTCACGAACAACGCGGACACCTCCGGTGTCCCCGTCGGCTCGACGTGGAAGCCGTTCGTGCTGGCCGCGGCGATGGAGTACGGCACCTACAAGACCGCGCCCACGGGCCTCTCGCCGATGAGCAAGTACAACGGCAACGACAAGCTCAAGGTCCTGAACCAGAACGGCACTCCCGTCCTGAAGCCCGATGGCTCGGTCTTCTACCAGCGCAACGAGAGCGACCACGCCTGGGGCTACATCACTCTGCGCAAGGCGATGGAACAGTCTGTCAACACGCCGTTCGTCCAACTCGGTATGGACGTGGGCATGGCGAAGGTGAAAGACGTCGCCAAGGCGTCCGGCATCCGGACCGGCTTCGCCGACCTCAACGCGTCCTTCGCCATCGGTACCTCGACCCCGAGCGCGATCCGCATGGCCGACGCCTACGCGACCTTCGCCGCCTCCGGCAAGCAGACGGACCCGTACTCGGTGACGCAGGTCAAGTACAACGGGGAGGAACAGCCCGGCTTCTCCAAGCCGAAGACCACCCAGGCCATGGACGCCAACGTGGCGAACAACGTCACGGACACGCTGGAGAACGTCATCCAGAACGGTACGGGCCAGAACGCCAAGGTCCTGGGCCGTACGGCGGCCGGCAAGACCGGTACCACCGACAGCAACAAGTCGGCCTGGTTCGTCGGCTACACCCGGCAGCTGTCGACCTCGGTGGCGATGTTCCGGGAGAACCCCAAGAACCACACCTTGCTGTCCATGAACGGGACGGCAGGGGTGGAGTCCATCCATGGTGGTGACATCCCGACCTCCGTGTGGACCGAGTACATGAAGGCCGCGCTCAAGGGCAAGTCGGACCCCGGCTTCCCGGACGCCGAGGAGATCGGCGAGGTCCACGACGAGGCCGGCGCCCCCTCCCCGACCCCCACGGTCACGGCCACGCAGCCGAGCGAGACCCCGACCGAGTCGCCGAGCCCCACGCCCAGCGACACGCCCACCACGGAGACACCCTCGCCGACCGACAGCTGCCAGCTCGGCTGGGGCAACTGCCAGAACGACGGTGGCACCGACACGGGCGGTACGACCGGAGGCGTCACCGACTCGCCGACACCCACGGACACCACGGGAGCCGGGAACAGCAGAGGCAACGGAAACGGAGGCCTCTTCTCCGGTTCGAACGGCTGAAACCGGGTCGTCGTGAGCAAGGTGACGGCAGCACCGGCGTGACGCGGTAAACAGGGCCACCGGTCTTCCACCGGTGGCCCTGTCTCGTTCACGGTGGTGCGATTTCGCTCTTGTTGTGGCGTGTTCCTCCGGGTTCCACTGTGCGTCCCTGCAATAGATCTTGTTCAGGCCGACAGGCCGGTAAGGAATGTCATGAGCATGCAAATCAGCCGCAAGGAACTCGCCGCCACCCTCGCCGGAGCCGCGTTGGCCGTGGGCATGTCGGCCGCCCCCGCCGCGGCCTACCCCGACTACACGCTCATCTGCGACACGGGGGACGGGGGCGCGAGAGGCGTTCTGGCGATCAACGACTGGTATGTCGGCAAGACCGACGTCAAGGTCTCCATCGCGGTGGGTGACAACCGCGCGGACGGTCACCACGTGAGTGTCCGGGTGCTCGGCAAGAACGACGGGGGCGGGCTGATCACCTGGCCGTGGCACGACAACTACGACGGCAACGGCACCAGCAAGTCCTGGAGCAGCACGGCCAGCTACTCCGCGGGCCTGTACGACATGGGGGTCCAGGCCGCTGTCTACGAGGGGGACAAGCAGTTGAGCACCTGCACCGACTGGCTCCAGGAGTAGCCGGTCATCGTTCCGCGCGGGGAGCCGGGAACCGGCTGTGCGGTGCCTGGGCCCGCACTCAGGTCCGTACGGCAGGATGTGCCCCATGCCCAGTGCAGAAACGACGCCCGCGAGCGTGCACGAGCCCGAGCCGGTGCGACCCGCCCGAGGGGAGCCGGTGCGGCCGACCAGGGAGGACGAGGTCGCCGCGGCCGGCAGCGAGCTGATCGGCGGCCCCGTCGGGCGGCGCGCCCTGCTCGGGACGTCCTGGTGGACCCCCGTGCGGATCGTGGCGCTCGTGGCGATCGGCATGTTCGCCCTCGGCCTGGTCCAGAAGGCCCCCTGCTACCACAGCGGCTGGTTCTTCGGCGCCAGCTCGCAGTACACGCACGCCTGCTACTCGGACATCCCGCACCTCTATCAGGGGCGGGGTTTCTCCGACGGACTGGTGCCGTACTTCGACAGGCTCCAGGGCGACATGCAGTACCTCGAATACCCGGTCCTGACCGGTGTGTTCATGGAGGTGGCTTCCTGGCTCACACCGCACAGCGGCAGCATCCAGCACCAGGAGCAGTGGTACTGGTTCGCCAACGCGGGGATGCTGATGGTGTGCGCGGCCGTCATCGCGGTGTGCGTCGCCCGGACCCACGCCCGGCGCCCCTGGGACGGCCTCCTGATCGCCCTGGCGCCCGCGTTCGCGCTGACCGCCACCATCAACTGGGACCTGCTGGCGGTGGCCCTGACGGCCGCGGCGATGCTGATGTGGGCCCGGGGCCGCCCCCTCGCCTTCGGCGTCCTGCTGGGGCTCGCCACGGCCGCCAAGCTCTATCCCGTCTTCCTGCTCGGACCGCTGCTCGTGCTGTGCTGGCGCGCGGGCAGGTGGAGGGAGTACTTCACGGCCGTGGGCGGTGCGGTGGCCGCCTGGCTGGCGGTGAACCTGCCGGTGATGGTCTTCGCCTTCGACGGCTGGTCGAAGTTCTACACCTTCAGCCACGACCGGGGCGTCGACTTCGGCTCCTTCTGGCTGATCTGGGCCCAGAACTCCAGCAACCCGCCCACCACCGACACGGTCAACTTCTTCGCCACGCTGCTGGTGGCGCTGTCGTTCGTGGGCATCGCGGTGCTGACCTTCACGGCCCCGCGCCGGCCGCGCTTCGCCCAGCTGGCCTTCCTGATGGTGGCCGCGTTCATCGTCACCAACAAGGTCTACTCGCCGCAGTACGTCCTGTGGCTGGTCCCGCTGGCCGTGCTCGCCCGGCCGAAGTGGCGGGACTTCCTGATCTGGCAGGCGTGCGAGGTCGCGTACTTCCTGGGCATCTGGATGTACCTCGCCTACACGACCAGCGGAGACGCCCACAAGGGCCTGCCGACCCACGGCTACCAGTGGGCGATCGCCCTGCACCTGCTGGGCACGCTGTATCTGTGCGCCGTCGTGGTGCGGGACATCCTCATGCCGGAGCGCGACGTGGTGCGCCGGTCCGGGGACGACGACCCCTCGGGCGGCGTTCTCGACGGCGCGGAGGACGTCTTCGTCCTCGGTCCGGCGGCCCACCCGCCGCGGCACGCCGCCCACCTGGAGCCGGCGGCGTACGGCCCCCAGGTGGACTGGGGCGGTCGGGGACCGGATTCCCCCACCCACGGTTCGCACTGAGCGAACACGCCGGAGGCGGAGACACGAAAGGCCGCACACACAAAGCCGCACACACAAAGGCCGTACACCGGGGTCCGGGAGGACCCGTGTACGGCCTTTCGGCTGCCGGCCGGGAAGATTCCGGCCGGCCGGATCAGCGGTCGACGAGCCGGTCGAACTGCGTGGTGGTGTGCCGCAGATGGGCCACCAGTTCCTCGCCCACCTTCGGCTCGGGCGCGTCCGCCGGGACGAACAGGATCGACACCTGCATGTGCGGCGGCTCCGCGAACCAGCGCTGCTTGCCGGCCCAGACGAACGGAGAAAGATTCCGGTTGACCGTGGCCAGGCCGGCCCGTGCGACGCCCTTGGCCCGCGGCATGACGCCGTGCAGGGCCTTGGGGGCCTCCAGACCCACGCCGTGCGACGTACCGCCCGCCACGACCACCAGGTAGCCGTCCGAGGCCGCCTTCTGCTGGCGGTAGCCGAAGCGGTCGCCCTTGGCCACGCGCGTGACGTCCAGGACCGCCCCGCGGTACTCGGTGGCGTCATGGTCCCCCAGCCACAGCCGGGTGCCGATCCGCGCCCGGAAACGGGTCTGCGGGAACTGCTGCTGGAGCCGGGCGAGTTCCTCGGCCTTGAGGTGGCTGACGAACATCGTGTGCAGCGGCAGCCGGGCCGCGCGCAGCCGGTCCATCCAGCCGATGACCTCCTCGACGGCGTCCGAGCCGTCGGTGCGGTCCAGCGGCAGGTGGATGGCGAAGCCCTCCAGCCGGACGTTCTCTATGGCCGAGTGGAGCTGCGGCAGCTCCTCCTCGCTGATGCCGTGCCGCTTCATCGAGGACATCACCTCGATGACCACGCGGGCGCCCACGAGCCCGTACACACCGTCGATCGAGGACACCGAGCGGATGACCCGGTCCGGCAGCGGCACCGGCTCCTCGCCCCGCCGGTACGGCGTCAGCACCAGCAGGTCCCCGCCGAACCAGTCCTTGATGCGCGCGGCCTCGTAGGTCGTGCCGACGGCGAGGACGTCCGCGCCCAGCCGCGTGGCCTCCTCCGACAGGCGTTCGTGCCCGAAGCCGTACCCGTTGCCCTTGCAGACCGGGACGAGCCCGGGGAACTGCTCCTGCACGTGCTTGTGGTGCGCCCGCCAGCGCGCGGTGTCGACGTAGAGCGTGAGCGCCATGGCCGGACCTGGGACCTTTCTCGTGGCTGCGGTGGAGCAGGGGGTGGTGAACGGTGTGAAGGGTATGGAACCAGACGGCCGGGCTCAGCGGCGCGACATGTACATGTCGAGCGCCTTGTGGAGCAGTTTGTTGAGCGGGAAGTCCCACTCGCCGAGGTACTCCGCGGCCTGGCCGCCCGTGCCCACCTTGAACTGGATCAAGCCGAAGAGGTGGTCGGTCTCGTCCAGCGAGTCGGAGATGCCGCGCAGGTCGTAGACGGTGGCGCCGAGCGCGTAGGCGTCGCGCAGCATCCGCCACTGCATGGCGTTCGAGGGCCGGACCTCGCGGCCGATGTTGTCGGAGGCGCCGTAGGAGTACCACACGTGCCCGCCGACGATCAGCATCGTCGCGGCCGAGAGGTTCACGCCGTTGTGGCGGGCGAAGTACAGCCGCATCCGGTTGGGGTCCTCGGTGTTGAGGGCCGTCCACATGCGCTGGAAGTACGACAGCGGGCGGGGGCGGAAGTGGTCGCGCACGGCCGTGATCTCGTACAGCCGCTGCCACTCGGCCAGGTCCTGGTAACCGCCCTGGACGACCTCGACCCCGGCCTTCTCGGCCTTCTTGATGTTGCGGCGCCACAGCTGGTTGAAGTTCTTGTGGACCTCTTCCAGGGACCGGTTGGCGAGCGGCACCTGGTAGACGTAGCGGGGCTGTACGTCGCCGAAGCCGGCGCCGCCGTCCTCGCCCTGCTGCCAGCCCATGCGGCGCAGCTTGTCGGCCACCTCGAAGGCGCGGGGCTCGATGAAGTCGGCCTCGACGTCGCGCAGGCGCTTCACGTCCGGGTCCTGGATGCCCTGCTTGATGGAGTTGGCCTCCCAGCGCCGGATGATCACCGGCGGGCCCATCTTCACGGAGAAGGCGCCCTGCTGCTTGAGGTGGGCCAGCATCGGCTGGATCCAGTCGTCCAGGTTCGGCGCGAACCAGTTGATGACCGGGCCTTCGGGGAGGTAGGCGAGGTAGCGCTTGATCTTGGGCAGCTGACGGTAGAGGACCAGGCCCACACCGACCAGCTCGCCGGTCCGTCCGTCGAACCAGCCGAGGTTCTCGGAGCGCCACTCCGCCTTGACGTCAGCCCAGGCCGGGACCTGCATGTGGCTCGCCGACGGCAGGCTCTGGATGTAGGCCAGATGCTGCTCTCGGCTGATGGTCCTCAGGGTCAGGCTCATTCGGGGCGCTCCTCGGGCTGGTGTGTCCCCCTGGGTACAGGGGCTCCGGCTCTCGCGCCGAAGCCTACTGCGCCTTGGGAGCGCCCCGACTGGGCGTGGGGCACCTCCGCCCCGGCCGACGGTCCGCCGGGGCGTTGCACGGTGTTCGGAGGGAAGTCGGAGGGACGACGCCCGGAGGGCGGTCGGCCGATGCCGGCGGGGGCCGATGCCGGCGGGGGCCGATGCCGGCGGGGGCCGGCCGGCGTCAGCCGATGAGCCCGCCGAACAGCCCGCCGTTGGCCATGCCGAGCATGAATCCGACGCCGGAGGCACCGAGACCCAGGATCAGACCGAAGCGCTCGCGGGTGGTCACCGAGAGCCACTGCCCGGACGCGCCGGTGATGATGCCCACCAGGCCGGCCCACGAGCTGAGCAGATGGAGGCTGCCGAAGAACCCGGTGACGAAGGCGGTCACACCGAGTACCAGCGTGACCGCCATCAGGGTGTCCTGGAGCGGATGGGGCTTGCCGTCGGTGGCGAAGAGGGATCCGGCGGTGTTGGGTCGCAATGCCTGTTGTGCCATGAGGCACCTCCTGCGGAGAGCGGCGCACTGTAGCGCCTTACACACCCGATGCGTACAGACTGGCGGCCTCCCCCGCCGGATTTCAACCGGAAGCCGGTGTGCGGGTACTGTGTACCGTCTGCACCGGTGTCTGCCCATGCCTGATTGCCAGTGGCACTCATTGCCAGTGGCGTTGTCAGTGGCGGCCGCTACCGTTGCGTACGCATCACAACCCTCCTGCCACGGAACGACCGTGGCCGCTGAGTCCAAAGGAGGTGGGTTCCACATGCGTCACTACGAGGTGATGGTCATCCTCGACCCCGATCTGGAGGAGCGCGCTGTCGCCCCCCTGATCGAGAACTTCCTCTCCGTCGTCCGTGAGGGCAACGGCAAGGTGGAGAAGGTCGACACCTGGGGCCGTCGTCGGCTCTCGTACGAGATCAAGAAGAAGCCCGAGGGCATCTACTCGGTCATCGACCTGCAGGCCGAGCCTGCGGTCGTCAAGGAGCTCGACCGCCAGATGAACCTGAACGAGTCGGTCCTCCGGACCAAGGTCCTCCGCCCCGAGACCCACTGAGCTCTTCCGCTCAGCTGATCCCGGGATTCGAGTAGCACCAAGCAGCCAGCAGCAAACCCGCCGAGAGGTTCCCCCATGGCAGGCGAGACCGTCATCACGGTCGTCGGCAATCTTGTCGACGACCCCGAGCTGCGCTTCACCCCCTCCGGTGCGGCGGTCGCGAAGTTCCGTGTCGCGTCCACTCCCCGCACCTTCGACCGCCAGACGAACGAGTGGAAGGACGGCGAGAGCCTCTTCCTGACCTGCTCGGTCTGGCGTCAGGCGGCGGAGAACGTCGCCGAGTCGCTCCAGCGAGGCATGCGCGTCATCGTGCAGGGCCGGCTGAAGCAGCGGTCGTACGAGGACCGCGAGGGCGTCAAGCGCACGGTCTACGAGCTGGACGTCGAGGAAGTCGGCGCCAGCCTGCGCAACGCCACAGCCAAGGTCACCAAGACCGCCGGCCGCGGTGGCCAGGGCGGTTACGGCGGCGGTGGCGGCCAGGGTGGCGGCGGCTGGGGCGGCGGCCCCGGTGGCGGCCAGCAGCAGGCCGGCGGCGCTCCTGCCGACGACCCGTGGGCGACCGGCGCTCCCGCCGGCGGTGGCCAGCAGGGCGGCGGCGGTGGCTGGGGCGGTGGCTCCGGCGGCGGTGGCGGCTACTCGGACGAGCCCCCCTTCTAAGCCTCGGGCCGAGGGCGGGTCGTACCCAAACTTCTTGATCACACAGGAGAAACACCATGGCGAAGCCGCCTGTGCGCAAGCCTAAGAAGAAGGTCTGCGCTTTCTGCAAGGACAAGGTCACGTACGTGGACTACAAGGACACGAACATGCTGCGGAAGTTCATTTCCGACCGCGGCAAGATCCGTGCCCGCCGCGTGACCGGCAACTGCACGCAGCACCAGCGTGACGTCGCCACGGCCGTGAAGAACAGCCGTGAGATGGCGCTGCTGCCCTACACGTCCACCGCGCGCTAAGGGAAGGGTGACCGACTCATGAAGATCATCCTCACCCACGAGGTCTCCGGCCTCGGTGCCGCGGGCGACGTCGTCGACGTCAAGGACGGCTACGCTCGCAACTACCTGATCCCGCGGAAGTTCGCGATCCGCTGGACCAAGGGTGGCGAGAAGGACGTCGAGCAGATCCGTCGTGCTCGCAAGATCCACGAGATCCAGACCATCGAGCAGGCCAACCAGGTGAAGGCCCAGCTCGAGGGCGTCAAGGTCCGCCTGGCCGTGCGCGCCGGCGACGCCGGCCGCCTCTTCGGTTCCGTCACCCAGGCCGACATCGCTTCGGCGATCAAGGCTGCCGGCGGCCCCGAGGTCGACAAGCGCCGCATCGAGGTCGGTTCGCCGATCAAGACCCTGGGCGCCCACGAGACGTCCGTGCGTCTGCACCCCGAGGTTGCCGCCAAGGTCAACATCGAGGTCATCGCCGCGTGATCGCTGCGCTCGGCTGAACAGCTGAGAGATGGGGCCGCACCCAGTGCTTGGGTTCTAGGAGTCGTTGCAACACCCCAGTTCAAGGGGTGCGATGGACTTCGAGATCCGGGCGGACCGGTCTCCTCAGGGGCGTAAGAAGTTGTCCCGGGAGCGGGAGGCATACTCCCGGCTCGTGCAGCAGGGATACAGCAACACCGAGGCGTGCCGGATCGTCGGCATCGATGCGCGGACCGGTCGGAAGTGGCGCAACGGCCGCTCCGGGGAACGGAACCGGAAGCCGGTACCACCGATCAATCTGGTGGTACCGGCTTCCGGCCCGTCCCGGTACCTGCGCGAGGACGAGCGGATCCACATCGCCGACCGGCTGCGGGAGGAGGCCACCGTCCGGGCGATCGCCGCGGAGCTGAACCGCAGTCCCTCCACGGTCAGCCGGGAGATCCGCCGCAACCGCACAGAAGGCACTCGTGGCCAGTGGCACTACCGCCCGCATGCCGCCCAGGCCCGCGCCGACGCCCGCCGCCCTCGCCCCAAACGCAAGATCCACCAGAACGCCGAGCTGCGGGATGCCGTCCAGGCGATGCTGGATGAGAAGTGGAGCCCGGAGCAGATATGCCACGCTCTGCGGCAGAAGTTTCCCGACCGGCCGGAGATGCACGTGGTCCACGAGACCGTCTACCAGGCGCTCTATGTCCAGGGCCGGGGACAGTTGCGGCGTGAGCTCGCAGGCGCCCTGCGTTCCGGCCGTGCCCGCCGCAGGCCCCAGCGGCAGGCCAATTGCCGCCAGCCGCGTTTCATCACGCCGATGGTGATGATCAGCGAACGGCCCGCCGAGGCCGCGGACCGGGCCGATCCCGGCCACTGGGAGGGCGACCTGATCATCGGCAAGAACGGGAAGTCGGCGATCGGCACCCTGGTAGAGCGCGCCACCCGCTACGTGATGCTCCTGCACCTGCCAGGCGACCACGGCGCCGAGGCCGTCCTCGGCGCCCTGACGACCACCGTCCAAACCTTGCCCGCCCAGCTGATGCGCTCCCTGACCTGGGACCAGGGCAGCGAGATGGCCCAGCACGGCGAGTTCACCCTCGCGACCGACATCCCGGTCTACTTCTGCGACCCGGCCAGCCCCTGGCAGCGCGGCTCCAACGAGAACACGAACGGCCTGCTGCGGCAGTACTTCCCCAAGGGCACCGACCTGTCCGTCCACGACCCCGGACACCTGGCCGCCGTCGCCGACCAGCTCAACCGCCGCCCACGCAAAACGCTCGGCTGGGAAACCCCAGCCGAGCGCCTGCATAAACTACTCACGGCCTGATCAACACAACCACGTGTTGCAACGACCGCTGGAAACCGCCGTGGGGTGCGGCCCCATCTTTGTTGTGTTTCACGTGAAACGGTCAGCGCGTTGCGCCGGTGACGATCCAGCGACCCGAGCGGGAACGCAGCCACAGGGTCAGCATCCGTACGGTCATCATCAGTGTCATGGCGGCCCAGAGCGCGGTGAGCCCGCCTCCGAGGACGGGGACCAGCAGCGCCACGGGGGCGAAGACCACAAGGGTCACCAGCATGGCTCCGGCCAGGTACGGCCCGTCTCCCGCGCCCATGAGGACGCCGTCGAGGACGAAGACCACTCCGCAGACCGGTTGGGAGAGCGCCACCATGAGCAGGGCGGGCAGCGCGGTGTCCTTCACCACGCCGTCGCTGGTGAAGAGCGGCAGGAACAGCGGCCGCGCCACGATCACCAGCAGCCCGAGGAGCACCCCGACTGCCAGACCCCACTGCACCATCCGACGACAGACGTCCCGGGCTCCCTGGGTGTCGTCGGCACCGAGGTAGCGCCCGATGATCGCCTGCCCGGCGATCGCGATGGCGTCGAGGGCGAAGGCGAGCAGGCTCCACAGGGACAGGATGATCTGGTGGGCGGCGATGTCGGCGTCACCGAGGCGGGCCGCGACGGCGGTCGCGATCATGAGGATCGCCCGCAGCGAGAGCGTCCGGATCAGCAGGGGTGTCCCCGCGTGGGCGGAGGCCCGGATGCCGGCTACGTCGGGGCGCAGGGATGCCCCGTGGCGACGGGCTCCTCGGACGACCACGGTGAGATACACCGCCGCCATCCCGCACTGGGCCAGCACCGTGCCCCAGGCGGAGCCGGCGATGCCGAGACCGGCGCCGTAGACGAGGGCGGCGTTGAGAGCGGCATTGGTGACGAAGCCGGCGACGGCCACGTACAGCGGTGTCCTGGTGTCCTGGAGCCCGCGCAGGACACCGGTGGCCGCGAGTACCGCCAGCATCGCGGGGATTCCCAGGGCGGAGACGCGCAGATAGGTGGTCGCGTACGGGGCCGCGGTGGGCGAAGCACCGAAGAGGTCGACCAGGGCGGGTGCCAGGGGTAGGACGAGGGCGATGACCGTGGCGCCCAGCAGTAGTGCGAGCCAGATACCGTCCATGCCCTGGCGGATGGCCGCCTGGAGATCGCCCGCGCCGACGCGCCGGGCGACGGCCGCCGTGGTGGCGTAGGCGAGGAAGACGAAGGCGCTCACGGCCGTCGTGAGGAGGGCCGAGGCGACGCCGAGGCCGGCGAGCTGCGCCGTGCCGAGATGGCCGACGATGGCACTGTCGGCCATGACGAAAAGGGGCTCGGCGACGAGTGCGCCGAAGGCGGGGACGGCCAGGGCTACGATCTCGCGGTCGTGCCGTTCGGGGCCGGCTCCGGGGATCGTGGAAGCCTGTGGCATGAGCACTAATCTAATCGTCCACAGGTAAGAGATGCAATCGAGTTGAGCCCCTTACTTCAGGTGACGGCTCGCATGGGTGCGCACACCTCTCCGGGCGATCTTGGCCCGACTGGGCAACTTTTTCTTCTGCACAGCCGGTGGATGGCAAAGGTGCAGGTCAAGGCGGTTTCGAAGAGAGAATCGAGGGCTTGTTCACAGGGCTGTCCACCGGGTCGTGCACAGGTTTCGGTGAGTTCTCCACAGCATCAGGGCCGTCGTCCACATGGCCTGTGGATAACCAGATTGGCTGACGCTGCCGACGGGCCTACCGTGGTCCGGCGCCCGCTCCTTCCGCCGACCTCGGAAACCTCACAAAACCGACGCGATGGAACCGGAGTTGGGCCTCTCAGTTGTCAGTGCCGTGCCGTAGGAATGAGGGTGCGGCGAGGTCCGCCCGGGCGGACGGGAGGAGGTGGCTCGGTGAGCATTTCCGAGCCCTTGGACGATCCGTGGGCCGACAGTGGTCCCAGCGATCGCCTGCCCGCCTCCCGCCGGAGCGGCGGTGGCGGCCGCGGCCGTGACGAGCAGCACGACCGGGGCGGCGACAGCGGTGGGTGGGACGGCGGTGGCTCCTCTTTCGAGCGGGTGCCGCCGCAGGACCTGGACGCCGAGCAGTCCGTGCTCGGCGGCATGCTGCTGTCCAAGGACGCCATCGCCGACGTCGTCGAGGTCCTCAAGGGCCACGACTTCTACAAACCCGCGCACGAGACGATCTACCAGGCGATCCTCGACGTCTACGCTAAGGGCGAGCCCGCCGACCCCATCACGATCGCCGCCGAGCTCACCAGGCGCGGTGAGATCAACAAGATCGGCGGAGCGGCGTATCTGCACACCCTCGTCCAGACCGTGCCGACGGCGGCGAACGCCGAGTACTACGCCGAGATCGTCCACGAGCGGGCGGTCCTGCGCCGCCTGGTCGAGGCAGGCACGCGCATCACGCAGATGGGATACGCGGCCGACGACGACGTCGACGAGATCGTCAATCGCGCCCAGGCCGAGATCTACGCCGTGACCGAGCAGCGCACCAGCGAGGACTACCTCCCGCTCGGCGACATCATGGAGGGCGCCCTCGACGAGATCGAGGCGATCGGCTCGCGCAGCGGCGAGATGACGGGCGTGCCCACCGGGTTCACCGACTTCGACTCGCTGACGAACGGTCTGCACCCCGGCCAGATGATCGTCATCGCGGCACGTCCCGCCATGGGCAAGTCGACGCTGGCGCTGGACTTCGCACGGGCCGCCTCCATCAAGCACAACCTGCCGAGCGTCATCTTCTCGCTCGAAATGGGCCGTAACGAGATCGCGATGCGCCTGCTGTCCGCCGAGGCGCGCGTCGCCCTGCACCACATGCGATCGGGCACGATGACCGACGAGGACTGGACGCGGCTGGCCCGCCGCATGCCGGACGTGTCGGCCGCGCCGCTCTTCATCGACGACTCCCCGAACCTGTCGATGATGGAGATCCGCGCCAAGTGCCGTCGTCTCAAACAGCGCAACGACATCCGGCTGGTCGTGATCGACTACCTCCAGCTGATGCAGTCCGGCGGCTCCAAGCGTGCCGAGAGCCGTCAGCAGGAGGTCTCGGACATGTCCCGTAACCTCAAGCTGCTCGCCAAGGAACTGGAGATCCCGGTCATCGCGCTCTCCCAGCTCAACCGTGGCCCCGAGCAGCGCACCGACAAGAAGCCCATGGTCTCCGACCTGCGTGAGTCGGGGTCCATCGAGCAGGACGCCGACATGGTCATCCTGCTGCACCGTGAGGACGCCTACGAGAAGGAGTCCCCGCGCGCGGGCGAGGCGGACCTGATCGTCGCCAAGCACCGAAACGGCCCGACGGCCACGATCACGGTCGCCTTCCAGGGCCACTACTCGCGGTTCGTGGACATGGCGCAGACCTGATCCACCGGTGTGGGATCTCAAATCCCGTGTCGGAATCTCACGGCCGATGTCGGATCGATGTCGGATACGACACCGGCCGTGAGACCGCCCAGGTCGGAGGACCGACGGCCCGAGCCGCCCGACGCGGACCGTCGAGGAAACGACACGGGCGTGAGACTCCAGCGTCCGACACGTCGTGAGACTGCGGACGAAGCCGCAGGTCATGAAGGCGGCATCCGACACGAGCGCCGAGAACCTACAACCGGCGTCGTTCCCCTCGGCGCCTCGGCCGGATCGGCTCGACGGCCATATCGACTCGACGGCCACGGGCCTGCCGGGGTGGACTGGCGGTATGACGACATCTGAGGAAGAGCTGCTGCCCGGCACACGTCGGGCATTGCTCCACCGGATCGCCGTGGCCCAGGCCGAAGGGCGCGCGCCGTCGCTGGCCGCGACGGTGGTGCGGGGCGGACGAGCGGTGTGGCACGGAGCGCGGACCTGCGTGGACGGCCATGGACCGGACGAGAACGTGCAGTACAGGATCGGTTCGATCACCAAGACGTTCACCGCCGTCCTGGTACTGCGACTGCGCGACGAGGGCGTGCTCGACCTCGGTGACCCGCTGGAGAAGCATCTGCCGGGCACCGGTGCGGGGGAGGCCACCATCGCCGCACTGCTCGCGCACACGGGCGGGCTGGCGGCCGAGTCGCCCGGCCCCTGGTGGGAGCGGACTCCCGGGTCCTTGCGTCCGGAGCTGAGCGATGTCCTGGGCGAGCAGCCGCTGTTGCATCCGGTCGGCCGCCGCTTCCATTATTCGAACCCTGGCTACACGCTGCTGGGCGCGCTGGTCGAGGAGGTGCGTGGCGCCGCCTGGGAGGAGGTCCTCCGGCGTGAGGTGCTCGAACCGCTGGGCCTGAGCCGTACGACGGGCCGGCCGCAGGCCCCTCATGCGGGCGGCTGGGCGGTGCACCCATGGGCGGATGCGCTGCTGCCCGAGCCGGTGGAGGATCTCGGCCGCATGGCGCCCGCCGGTCAGCTGTGGTCGACCACGGGTGACCTGGCCCGCTTCGCCGCCTTCCTGGCGAAGGGTGACGACCGGGTGCTGGGCGCGGAGTCGGTGCGGGAGATGCGGACGCCTGCGGCTCCGGCCGAGGCCGCGGACGTGATGGACGGTGCCACCTACGGCCTCGGGCTGCAGGTCCAGCGCCGAGACGGCAGGCTGCTCGTGGGGCACTCCGGCTCGTTGCCGGGCTTTCTGGCGAACCTCACCTTCAGCGTGGCGGACGATGTCGCGGCCGTGGTGCTGGCCAACTGCACTTCCGGTCCCGTGCTCTCCGGGGTGGGCGCCGACCTCGTACGTATCGTCGCCGAGGCCGAGCCGAGGATTCCCGAGCCCTGGCGGCCGCTGTCCGAGGTCGACCGCTCGGTGCTGGAGCTCGCGGGACAGTGGTACTGGGGCACCCATGCCTTCGCCCTGCGGGTGACGGCCGACGGGCTCGTCTCCCTGGGACCGCTGTCCGGCAACGGCCGCAGCTCACGTTTCCGGGCCAACGGTGACGGCACCTGGACGGGACTGGAGGGTTATTACGCCGGAGAGCTCCTGCGGCCCGTACGGCGCCCTGGCGGAGTCCTCAGCCATCTCGATCTCGGGTCGTTCGTGTTCACGCGCCAGCCGTACGAGGAGGAGGCTCCCGTGCCCGGAGGCGTGGACACGGAGGGCTGGCGGGGGATCGGTTAGCCGGCCCTGCCGGGGGGCCTGTTCCACGTGGAACAGGCCCCCCGGCAGCTGCTCAGAGGGAGAGCTTGAAGCCCATGTGAGAGGCCGTGAAGCCGAGCCGGTCGTAGAAGCGGTGGGCGTCGGTGCGTGTCCTGTCGGACGTCAGTTGGACCAACTGGCAGCCCAGACGCCTTGATTCCCCGATCGCCCACTCGATCAGCCGTGTGCCCAGGCCGCTGCCCCGTTCGTCCGCACGGACGCGGACGGCCTCGATGATCGACCTGGTGGCACCGCGTCTCGACAGCCCGGGAACGATCGTGAGCTGAAGCGTGCCGACGACCCGGCCCTCGCGTTCCGCGACGACCAGATGCTGGTTGGGGTCGGCGTCGAGCCGCTGGAGTGCGGTCAGGTACGGGGCCAGGTCGTCCGGTGACTCGCGCTGTGCGCCGAGCGGGTCGTCGGCGAGCATGCCGACGATGGCAGGGACGTCCTCGGCCATGGCGGCACGTATCTCGAAATGATCTCCCATGGTCGCACCCTAGTGCTGTGGCCGGAAAGGTTCACCGGCTCGCGACGCCCGGCACGGCTCCCCCACGCTCGGCTTCGCTCGCGCGGGAGGGGCCCCCACCGCCGCG